>JAJYPT010000226.1 GCA_021795135.1 Actinomycetes bacterium | reverse complement strand
AACCACAGGAGCTGAATTTGATAGCACAAAGCTATGACTTGTACTACTTGAAGGAGATGACAAAAACAAAATAGCACTAGATATAATCAACACCACAACCACTACTACCCCAGCTATTACCAAGGGCAATCTTTTTGCCAATAACGCCTTTAGCTTTGACTTTTCAAAGGGTTCAAAAAATGGCTCAATTTGAGTAGTTTGATCTTGTTCAGCCATTATGCACCAGTACCTAAAGAAGGATTATTTACAAAAGCTTGCACACTAAATTGAGCGGTAAGGGTTGGAGAAACATTTGTAGCACTTTGTTTACCAGCCACTAGGTTGATATCAGAAATAACTACTATTCGAGGAAGGGAATTTATTCTATTCATAAAATCCAAAACTTTATAATAATTACCCGATACTGAAAGAGTTATTTTTATAGCTGGCAAAGAAGAACCTGCAGGTAACGATGAAATCCCAGAAGGTGATGATAAAGAAGATGTTGGAGCTGGTTTTGTTGGAGGGCTTGGGGAAACACTAACTAGAGTTACTCCAGATTGTTTAGCTGCAGAATCTAAAGAAAATAAAATTTGAGACAGATGGGACTGGGTAGGAATGGCTTGTTTCATCTTTGTTAGTAAACTTCTTTTAGATTGTTGAATTTTAGCTTCTTGCCTAAGCTGGAAAAGCTGTGCCTGTAATTGGGAATGCTGTTGAACAGCTGCACTTTGTTGGGCTTTTATCTTATCAAGAGAACTTTGGGTTGGGCTAAATAGAAGAAAAAACCAAATCAATGTCATAACTACACCGATAGCAGAAAGAATTATAATTCGTTTTTTCATAATTTTCCTGACATATACTTACTAGCTCTGTTAGAAACTGCATTCAAAGAAAGATTTGCCGTTGAACTAAAATTTACCTGCGAGCTTGTAGTTGATGCAGTTGAAGAAGAAACCCAAGGATTGGTTAGATATGGTATTTGACTAAGACGACTGAGCCATTTGGCAGTAGAAAATTGACTTGTCCCATTAGCTACAATATCGACAGTTCCAGGGCTAGAAGTTGATCCTTTAAACGAAGTCAACCAGACATTGGAAGGCATTTGAGAAGCAACGCTTTGTAAAACATTGCTCCAAGCCACATCATTTCCCAAAGCTGATTTTATCAAGGCCTGTTGAGCAGAAATCTGTGAATTTAGGCTCTCAAGACCCGAATAAGAGGACAAAGATTGTTCTAAGTTAGCATTTTGAGAATTTAAAGTTGCTAGTTGTCGATTGGCACTTTGAAGAGCTAAGTCTTGTTCTCCCCAAATCCCTAACAAGATCAAAGTAAATACACCCAAACCAACACCTAATAAAGCTTTATTACGTCTTTCTAGACGTTCTTTAGATACAGCAGAAGGAAGTAAAGAGATTCTTTGTAGGGAAATTTCAGGAGGAGCCAAAGCTAGAGATAGCCCAATTGGAACTGCTAATAAGGGGTCCACCCTGTCCAATTCAGCTTCAGAAATATCAAGATCTCCAATTGAGACATTAGTAAAAGCTGAAGCTAACCTAACAGGAATAGACAACTTAGAAGAAAAAGCCTCACAAAGACCTATTAGTTGGCTGCCTCCTCCGCTAAGCAATATGTTAGAAATAGGCTGAGCATCTAGTTGGGATTGATAATATTCAATAGATCCTCTCACACCTATAACTAGAGATTCTATATCTCTAGCAACTATAGACTCAACCTTGGCCATTGCAGATTTTTGATCTAAATCCCCTGGGATAAATCGTCTCCTACGTTTATAGTCTTCGGCTTGATCTAAATTTATGTTCATTTCATTAGCAATGGAATGAGTTATAGAATCAGCACCAATTCCTAAAACTCTGACAAACAAAGGAACGCCATTTCTTTCCACTACCAAAGTTGTAGTTCCTGCCCCTACACCTATAATTGCATTAGTGGAAATGTCTTCTCCTAATACATCAACTGGGGGACTAAGGAGAGATCTAATTAGACCAAATGGAGAAAAATCAATAGTTTGTACACCCAGACCTGCTTTTTCAACTACTTCTAAATAAGCTTCAATCATGTCTTTTTTTGCCGCAACAAGAAGTATTTTTAGTTTTGGATCTTCTTGATCATCATTTTGACCAATAATTTGAT
This sequence comes from Actinomycetes bacterium, assembly GCA_021795135.1. Taxonomy (GTDB): domain Bacteria; phylum Actinomycetota; class Acidimicrobiia; order Acidimicrobiales; family JAJYPT01; genus JAJYPT01. The sequence goes on along the minus strand of JAJYPT010000226.1, from coordinate 1,027 downwards.
AATCAATTACAGCATCTTCTATAGGAATAGGAATATGTTCTCCTGCTTCAAATTGAAGTGCTGTTTTTATCTCTTCAACAGGCATTACTGGTAGTTCCATCTGTCTTACAAAAACTAATTGATTGGCTACACCTAGAACTACTTTTTTACTACTAAATCCGCCTAGTGCCCAAAGTTCAGAAATGGCTTCTGTGACTGCTTGAAAATCTACAATTTCTCCTGCATGTACAGCACCTGGGGGAAGGACCACTTGTCCAAAAGATACAAGAGTAGGCAAACCTTTTACCATAGATATCTCAGCTGCACGAACCCCAAAGGTTCCTATATCTAACCCGATCATCTTAGTAGTCAAAATTAGGCCTAAATCCTTCTTGATAACAAAACTTCTTGTTCTTGAGCTGTAGTTATGATCAAAATCAACCTTTATACGGATTGATTTTATTTACCTTGAAAAAACAAGACTCAAAAACTTATTTCATAACTACACAATCGGCTTTAATTGAACAAACCTTTATTACAAAAACTTCAACTGATACCAAAGGTCGCTCTATCTAAAGATGTGCAGAAGAACCTAGCCAAAAGTTTAGGAAACTTTGTCCAAAAAACACACAAAGAATGGCTCCAGAGGCTAAAAAAGGAGCGAAGGGAACCTTAGTCTTCCTACTGCGACCAAGTCCTATTAGTAAAAGACCAAAAAAAGATCCTATAAAAAAACTCAAACATATACTTATAAAAGCTTGACCCAATCCAAGCCATCCCATATAAAGACCCACTACCCCAGCCAAACGTACATCCCCAAAGCCCATACCTTTTGGCTGTATGAGATGAATTATTAGGAAAAATAAAAATGAACCAACTCCACCTAAAATTGCATTTTCAAAATTCACAGTCGTTTTATCTGAAAATGCAATAACAATAAAGATAGGAATAGTAACAAAAATTGTGGGATAGATAATTTTATTAGGAACAATTTTATGTTCTAGATCAATTGCACTAATAATAATTAGGACTAGAAAAAATAGACAGA
>JAJYPT010000225.1 GCA_021795135.1 Actinomycetes bacterium | reverse complement strand
TATAAAAAAATATGCCAATACCTCATCACAAATCTCAGGCTAAGGCCGAGAGCGTTACTCCTCTTCCTGATTCAGATCAAGATAGCTCACTAGGGCTAAAACAGGTATTTCGGCGATGGGATCTTATAAGTCTATCGGTATCTAGCGTAGGGCCGATGTTTAGTGTGGCTGCAACTGGAGGGGTTATGGCAGCTCAAGCAGGATGGTATACCATACCTGCTATTTTTTTGATATCAATTCCCTTTTTGATAAGTGGTTTTTCTTTTCGCCTTTTAAATTATCATTTTCCTCATTCGGGTGCATCTTATCATTGGTCAGCTAAAGTATTGGGCAAGGGAATTTCTAGATTTCAAGCCTGGGTTTTGATTCTAGCTTATTTTGCTTCCATCCCTCCTATAATCATTCCAGCTTCTAGCTATACCCTTTCTTTGATTGCACCTCACCATGTACCTACCACATCAGCCGAATTAGCTGCTAGTGCTTTTTGGGTTCTATTTGCAGCAATTCCTCTTTTAGGAGGGGGTAGACCTACTGCTAGAATCACACAAGTATTTTTACTAATAGAAATGATTTCATTACTTGGTTTTACAATTATTGGAATCATTCGCTGGCCTCAAATTCATGTTCCTATTCACTTTGGACCAGTACCTGTTGGGGGTATTTTAGTTGTAGCAGTAGTTGCAGCTACTATTTTAGATGGATGGGAAATTGACAGTTATGCATCAGAAGAAGCTCAACGCCCTCGAAATGATCCAGGCGTAGGAGGCATTATTGGAGCCTTTATGGCTTTAGGCTTTTACGCAATTCTATACCCTTTGATGATGGGAGAAACTCCATTAAATTTATTGGCAAATGCTACTAATCCCTTGGCTATATGGAGTGATCGTTTGATTCCTCAAGCTCCTTGGATAATGCTTATACCTGTTTTAGCTTCCACAGCTGGAGGGTTATGGCTTACTTCGTTTATCCTTACTAGAGCCCTATATGCTATGGGTAGAGAAGGGATAGTTCCTTCGCCATTTGCAAAGCTAAGTAATCGCCAAGTTCCTCATGTGGCTATTATTATTATTCTTGGGATGGCTTTTACGGTTACTGGTTTGCAAACTATTTTTTCTTCCCTGTCTTCATTTTTTAGCCTAGTTTTGTCTGGGGCAGGATTTTTCTTAGTGGTTGAATTCTTTTTAGATTCTTTGACTGCTAGTGTCTTTTTGACAACTGGACATCGCAAGCTTGCAGATTTTCAAATGTCACCTCATGCTCATTCGGCCTTGTTGGTTGGATCAATTATTTCTGCCACAATGTTTGGAGGCTTAATTGTAGCCTTTTTCATCTATGGTCCTAAAATTATAGGAAGTTCTATTGACAAAATCTTATTAGTTCTTTTGGCATTGGGGGTAGTTTTTAGTTGGCTAAAACGCCGTAATGGAGACCAAGTTGAATTTGCAGGCAAAGATATAACTACCCCTAATGATTTATGACCTATAGGTCAAATGAGAACTTTTTAGGTTTTGACTAGACCTATTGTTTGTCGAAAAACAATAGGTCTAGTGCCAAGCTTAGCTTTTGAATAAGATATTCATTCCACCTGCAACTCGTTGTGAACCATTTTGGGTTACTACTATACGGATGGGGATGGTAGTCATTGAGGGATTTTGAAGCATGTAGGTAGTCTTGCCTGAGCTATTTGTCATCATAGAACTAGATGCCCCAGATGTGGTCATAGAAGACATAGAAGACATGGAAGAGCTTTTCTGAGGATTTATTTTAGGAATAAATTGAACTTTAGCTCCCTTGATGACTCCACTAGTTGATCCTACAGTTACATTTATCGTATCTGTTTTTGCACTAGATACAGCCATAAAAGGATCTACCTTTACATAATTGCCCACTGGCATAGCAGGTGTTGCAGAAGGGGTTGTCCACCAAGCATCTAGGCTGCCTATGGCTCCTTTCCCCGAAACGTAGCTACTTAGAGAACCAACTTTTAATCCAATCATTTCCATGGTATTGAGAGGCTGTCCTTTGAGAGTAATACTTGCTTGTCCAGAGCTATTTGTTTTTTTCGAAAAAGAAGAAATATAACTACTAGCTGAAGTAGATCCAGAACTAAGCCATTTAGAAGGCGGAACTTGACTCAAAGGTGTCATGATGCCTACGTAAAATGTTACGGGTTCTCCTGTGGCAGGTTTGTTATTTTTGGTTAGAGCAGTTATTGTAAATCGTGCACTTTTGCCTTGTGCGACTATTTGGGCAGTTTTATTGGTTTGGATAGAAAAAACGCTCGAAGAAGGCATTTTTGAAGTCGCTGGAGAAGTATTTGAAGAAGCTGAACTGCCACATGCTGTTAGTGCTAATGCAGAAATGATAGATAAGGCTATTGGTTTGTAGCTAAGCAATGAAACCTCTTTCTTGTTTGTCTAATACTACACACTGTAGTATTAGACAAACAAGAAAGCAACTAGCCACAATATGAGAATCTAATTGCTGAATTTTTTGAAGTTTTATATAAAGGTATTTATAGCTTAAAGCTTAATAAAATTTTTAAATCTGCCAAAATCTAAAAAATAAAAGAAAAGTAATCTATATGGAACTAGATGGGAAATCAATAACTTTTTATTAAATTAAAGCAGTTGTCAATCATAGGAGTTAGTGGGCCGCCAGGGTCTCGAACCCTGCACCTTGGGATTAAAAGTCCCCTGCTCTACCAGATGAGCTAGCGGCCCAGCTTGTTGTTTAAAAAATTATTTCGAATTTACTCAAAAGACCTAGATATAACAAGGTTTGCCAAAAGAATATTAGGAGTTTAGCATTTTTGAATAAGTTAGATTAAAGTCTTTAGAGGAGTTTTTGGACTTATCTAAATTTTTCCTAGATCCTACTATTTTTATTAGCAGGTGTTTTGTTTTTAAAATCCTCAACATCTATTTTAGTAATCCTACCTTAAATTAAAGACGATAGAGGCAGTAATTAAAAAGAACTAGATGCTTTATTATCAATTTTTTTACTAACAGGACTGGCAATGTTTTACTTGAAATCAGATCAAAAATTGGCTCAATTATTTTTAAAAGTTGAATCTGCTAAACTGTCTACCTATTTTTTTAAAATCTTGAACGTAGGTGTGATTTGATCCCAAAGGCTATTTTACTAGATAGAGATGGAACT
>JAJYPT010000026.1 GCA_021795135.1 Actinomycetes bacterium | reverse complement strand
TGGAAGTCGAATAAACCAATTTGTTGCACCTACTAACTTCATTACCGCAACTTCTTTACGACGAGCAAAAATTGCAACTCTAATAGTATTTAAAATTAGAATAATCGCCGAAAATAATAAAACGACCGCGACTCCTAATATTAATATTTGTAAAACTTTGGTAACTTTCAATAAAGTAGCTACAGCTTTTTTAGCATAAACTACCTGTGTCACCCCTGCCATATTTTGGAAACTATTTCCTATTTGATTGACAAATTGAGCTTTTTTTGGGACTACCCTAAAAGAAGGAGGCAAATCGGTTGGTGTAACAGATTTTACTAATGCTGGTTGTCCTGCAAACATAAGCTTAAAATCTTTATAAGCTTGTTTTTGGTTGGTGTAGCTAAACTTTTTTACTTGAGACATCGTAGAAAGTTTATGAACAATGGCACTAGTTTGGGATGGAGTGGCATTAGCATTTATGAAAATAGAAAGTTGTACTCCCCCTCTCCATTGTAAAGTGGCATCTGTAACTCCTTGTTTGATCAACAAGGAACTTCCCACTAAAGACAAAGAAACAGCTACTGCCAAAATTGCAGCAAAAGTCATCAATAAATTCCTCTTGAGACTGCTAAAACTTTCTTTTAAAACATAACGGGTAGATAAAGCCATAGGCCCCTTTTCCAAAAGAATAAATTATAAAAAATATTTACTACAAGATAATTTTTCTAATTTAGTTAAAACTTCTAAATATTAGATTCAGCAGAAGGATTCATTATATAACTTCCTTGAAGCTCATCTGAAACTACGCTTCCTCGATTGAGGTGAATCACTCTTTTTTGCATATAATTAACTATGCCAGCATCATGAGTAGCCATTACAACAGTAGTGCCAGTTTTGTTGATCCTTTCCAACAAATTCATAATTGAAGAAGTTGTTTTTGGATCTAAATTTCCAGAAGGCTCATCTGCTAAAAGCAAAGGTGGATGATTCACAAAAGCTCTTGCAATCGCAACTCTTTGTTGTTCTCCTCCTGAAAGTTCAGAAGGGAATCGATCCATTTTTTCTTCTAGTCCAACTAATTCCAAAATTTGAGGCACTTGTTTTGAAATAACAGAATGGGGGCGACCGATAACTTCTAAAGCAAAAGAGACATTTTCTTTTACAGTTTTATTATCCAAGAGACGAAAATCTTGAAATACACAGCCTATAGTTCTTCTCAAGTGACAAACTTTGCGCTTGCTAAGTTTATTGACTAAGTTTCCATTTACCCATACATCTCCAGATGTAGGTTTTTCTTCTCGCAGTAATAATTTTATAAAAGTTGATTTACCAGAACCTGAAGGACCTACTAAAAAAACAAAATCACCCTTGTTGATAGATACAGTACAAGAATCAAGAGCAAGATGTTGTCCTTTATAAATTTTAGTGACTTTGTCAAGCCTTATCATATTATTGCTCAAATTAGTCCCTTGGTTTTTGAAATAAATAAACTAACTTCCCACTTCAGAAGAAGTTGCCATAGACCTTCTCCATTTCAAAAAAGAATCAATAAAAGGATCTATATCACCATCTAATACACTATCAACATTTCCAGTTTCAAATTTGGTTCTATCGTCTTTAACTAATTGATAAGGAGCTAAGGTATATGTTCTAAAATGATTACCTCTAGTTACCTGTGACTGAGGGCCTGCAATTGCATTGATTTCTTCTTTACGCTCTTGATGGAGACGTTCTAATAGCTTAGATGCCAGTATTTGCATAGCCCTTGCCTTGTTTTGGTGTTGGCTACGCTCATTTTGACAAGAAACTACTATCCCTGTTGGTAAATGGGTAATCCTTACAGCAGAATCTGTAACATTTACGTGTTGGCCCCCAGCTCCAGAGGATCGATAAGTATCTATGCGTAAATCTTTTTCATCAATGTCAATTTCTCCAGCTACATCTTCAAAAAAAGGGACTGCACTAAAAGAAGCATGTGAGGTCTCTCTTCTATTTGCCCCATAAGGAGATATCCTAATTAGCTTTTGTACACCTTGTTCTCCCAACAATAAGCCATAGGCATAACGACCTTTGATTATAAAAGTCGCAGATAAGATGCCTGCTTCTTGTCCTGGAGATATTTCATCTAATTCTACTTCAAACCCATGGCGTTCTGCCCATCTCAAATACATTCTAAGTAACATTTCCGCCCAATCTTGAGCGTCTGTACCCCCAGAACCAGCATGTATTTCACAAACCGCATCCATCTCATCGTACTCGCCAATAAATAAAGATCTTTGATCTAAATAATCAAAATCCTTTTTCAAAGCTTCTAATAATCTTTGTATTTCATCTTCGACCGAGTCATCTGATTCTTGCTTGGCCAGTTCAAAAAGTAACTCTGCTTCTTCTATTTTTTGTCTTAAAGATTCTAAAAAACCCAAATCATCATTAACTCGACCATAATTTGTAGTCAAAGTCCGGGCTCGATCGGGGTCATCCCATAAATCAGGGCGTAAAATTTGTTCTTCTAATTGATGTTTTTGTTCTTGTAAAAGGTTAAAATTTAAATAAGCACAGGCTTGGTCAAAACGACATTTTACAGAAGCTAGTTCGTCTCCAAAATCTTGCATAAGGTACTAAAGCTCAACTGCCATGGCATAGTTTAAACTTTTTACCACTTCCGCACCAACAAGGTTCATTGCGTCCAAGCCTATTATCGCTAGACTTTACTATTGTCAAAGAAGGACGAGTAGTAATGTCTTTGGGTCCTGACTCAGAATCGTCTTGGTCATCATCTTCTTCATAGTCCTGCCCAGAAGAAAAACCTAATGCAGAAAGAGGTACATCCATAGGATCTTGAGCTGCTTGATAAGAAGCACTAGACAGATCAGAGGTAGCAAGAGGTTGACCTAGCATATCTATATGCATAATATATCTCAAATAATCATCTTCAATTGAAGTCATCATTTGAGAAAACATTTCAAAACCTTCTTTTTGATAAGCAACTAGAGGATCCTGTTGCCCCATTGCCCTAAGGTTGATTCCTTCGCGCAAATAATCCATTTCTGAAAGATGTTCCCTCCAGTGCTGATCAATAATTTGCAACATAACTTGGCGTTCTAACTGCCTAGTGGTTTCTTCTCCGTCGGGAATAGATTGTTCTCTCAATTTATAATATTCAACTGCTTCTTCAAAAAAGCTTTCTTGGAGTTGAGCTTTTGAAGTAGCCAAAGCAATTTCTTCAACACTAAATTGAGTTGGATAGTATTGGGAAATTTCAGATAGCAGTCCTTCTAAATCCCATTCTTCGGGGAAATCAGATAAGCAATAAGCCATTACAGATGCCTCAATGGCTCTTTGACAAAGATTTAGGGTAAGTTCTTTTAAGTCTTCACCTTGAAGTACTCGCAAACGGCGAGCATAAATTACCTTACGCTGTTCGTTTAGTACTTCGTCGTATTTTAGAACGTCTTTTCTAATCTCAGCATTGCGTCCTTCAACTGTGCTTTGGGCTCTTTCAATGGAACGAGTAACCATTTTAGCTTGTATGGGAACTTCTTCTGGAAAGGCCTTGGTCATCACCCAACTCATAGCCCCAGTTGCAAAAAGACGCATTAATTCATCTTCTAAGGATAAAAAGAAACGACTTTCTCCAGGATCTCCTTGACGACCTGAACGACCTCTAAGCTGATTATCTATACGTCTGCTTTCGTGTCTTTCGCTACCAAGAACATAAAGACCACCCAAAGAACGAACCTTATCTCCTTCTTTCGCGCAAGATTCTTTATAACTGCTCACAAGTCTTTCATAAAGTTGCTGACCTTTTTCACTAGATAGATCTAGACCTTTTTTCGCAACTTCTTTAGCAGCTAAGCCTTCTGGGTTACCGCCTAAAATAATGTCTACGCCTCGTCCTGCCATGTTCGTTGCTACAGTCACTGCCCCAAGATGTCCTGCTTGGGCTATTATTTCGGCTTCAAGAGAATGCTGTTTAGCATTTAAAACTTGATGTTTTATATTTTTTGAACTCAACAAAGAAGATAGTAATTCAGACTTTTCAACCGAAGCAGTTCCTACCAAAACAGGTTGACCTAATTCATGACGAACTCTTATATCTTCAACTATTGCATTAAATTTAGCTTGTTCAGATTTAAATATGAGATCTGGTTGATCTACACGAATTAGGGGACGATGAGTTGGAATAGGCACCACAGGTAAATTATAAGTACTCAAAAATTCAGCGGCTTCGGTTTGTCCGGTACCTGTCATTCCAGCTAATTTTTCATATAGCCTAAAATAATTTTGTAAAGTAACAGTTGCCCAAGTATGATTTTCTTCTTTAATTGCTACTCGTTCTTTGGCTTCAATTGCTTGATGTAAACCTTCTGACCAACGTCTACCTTCTAATATTCTTCCTGTGAACTCATCAACTATTTTTACCTCTCCCTTAGAAACTATATAATCACGATCTCTTTTGTATAATTCTTTAGCTTTGAGGGCTTGCTGGAGGTGATGTACATAATTTACCGAGACTAAATCGTATAAGTTCTCAACGTCTAAAGCTGCTTCTACTTTTTCTATCCCAGCTTCAGTAGGAGTAACTGCTTTTTTTTCTTCATCTACTTCATAATCTTCATCAATTCGCAAAAGACGCACAATTCCGGCAAATTGGTAATAGAGTTTAGTAGCCTCATCTGAAGGACCACTAATTATCAAAGGAGTTCTAGCTTCATCTATTAAAATTGAATCCACTTCGTCAACAATTGCGTAGACATGACCTTGTTGAACCATCTCTTCCAAAGAAGATGCCATATTATCTCTCAAATAGTCAAAACCAAATTCAGTATTTGTTCCATAGGTTATGTCACAAGCATAGGCTTGTCGTTTTAATTCAGGATCATCTATTTCAGGAGACAACAAACCTACACTAAGCCCTAAAAAACGATGGATTTGCCCCATCCATTGAGCATCTCTTTGGGCAAGGTACTCATTTACAGTTACAATATGCACACCTCTGCCACTAAGGCCATTGAGATATGCTGGGAGGGTAGAAACTAAAGTTTTTCCTTCTCCTGTTTTCATTTCTGCTATCCAGCCAAAATGAAGTGCCATTCCACCCATTAATTGGACATCAAAATGGCGTTGTCCTATAACCCGAAAAGCTGCTTCCCTAACTACAGCAAAAGCTTCAACCAATAAATCGTCTAAAGTTTCTCCTGCTTCTAGACGATTGCGAAACTTATCTGTATAAGAGCGTAGCTCTTGATCGCTACATTTTTGCATTTCAGGTTCCAAAGCATTGATCAAAGGGACAATGTCTCTTAGTCTTTTTACTTTTGTTCCTTCTCCGCTTCGAAGTATCTTGGTGATAACACTCATTAAAATCAGTCTAATAAGGCGAAAGTAGAAAATTTAGAAAAAAATGAATTTTTCAATTCTCTACTGCGTCAATAATCCTTTCGCGTACGGCAAACATAACTGCTTGCATTCTGGAATGAAGATGCAGTTTTTCTAAAATATTTCGTACATGGTTTTTTACTGTATTTTCAGAAATAAATAAAGCATCTGCTACTTCTCGATTACTCATTCCCCTTGCCACAAATTTTAATACCTGTAGCTCCCGAGACGTCAAAGTAGGAGCTGGTAGTTGTTGCTTTTCTTCGGCTTTTTTTGCCAAAGAAGAAAATTCAGTTATCAATTTAGATGCCATGTGAGGAGAAATTAGGCTTTGACCTATTACTAAAGATCTTACTGCCTGAGAAACATCGGTAACAGATATTTCTTTTAAAAGATATCCATTTGCTCCTGATTTGATAGCTTCGTATAAGTCTTCTTCTTCATCACTTACAGTCAACATTAAAATTTTAGTCGTAGGTACTGCTGCTTTGATACTTCTAGAAGCTTCAATGCCACTTACCTTGGGCATTCTAACGTCCATCAATACAACATCGGGAACCCATTCTATTGCTTTTTGGATAGCCTCTTGCCCGTCTTGTGCCTCAGCTATTACTTCAATATCGTCTTCACTTTCCAACACAGCCATTAAGCCTTTTCGGAACAAAGCCTGGTCATCTGCTATGAGTACTCTTATAGACTCTTTTCGCTTCTGATCGCCAAACGTCAATTGCAACCCTCCGCCTAGGTGCATAACAAGGCATATTAAAACTAGTTGTTTGTCATTGCCTTTTGTTGATGAAAACGACTCTAAAAATCAAAGCTATCCCTGCTTAGAACTCTAGATTTTTTAATTTATCGTCAACAACTCAAATAGTATTTAATACTATTTATTCACATTTAAACTATTTTATTTTACTTATTGGTGATAAATAATTAAATTTTTTCCAATATTCAAAACTATCCCCAACTATCGCTAAAATACAAGCCTTTTCTAAAACTCACTCATAGAAAGCTGCATACGGCTGACCTGGTTTTTTCCCCCACACTCGCCTGCAGAAAGGTTAAGGTTTCCAATAATGGCGGGACTAATTTATACCCCTACATCAATACAGAAACTTTTGGCCTCTTCTCCCAATATTTACGCCTTTCGTAAATATTGGGGCAGGTCTTACTTCTAAACCGCACAATGATCAGCAAACATAGATGCCTTACGTGGATCGTTTTGCCTGCGACTGGCTTCGATTTTCAACCACAGCCCGTATGCAACTACCTATATCTTATCTCATTAGAAAATCAGACAATAACTGCTTTTATTAAATTAGGTTCCAACAGTCCAAGAAGAAAGGTACTCTATTTGAGATTCTGTCAATTTATCTATTGATACATTCATAGTCTCAAGTTTTAGACGGGCTATTTCTTGATCTATATCTTGGGGAACTCCTAATACAATGTTGTCCAATGATTCGGCATTTTTGACAAGCCATTCAACCCCTAGTGCTTGATTAGCAAAACTCATATCCATAACTGCTGCTGGATGACCTTCTGCTGCTGCTAGATTGACTAAACGACCCTCAGCTATAACTAAAACTTGGTGGCTACCTTGTGAATCAGGTATCTCAAATTCTTGAACCAAAGGGCGGACTTCTTTGGTAGAAATAGACATTTTTGCCAAAGCTTTGAGGTCAATTTCTATATCAAAATGACCAGAATTAGCTAATATAGCTCCGTTTTTCATTACTTCAAAATGTTCTTTACGTAAAACGTCTCTATCGCCTGTAACTGTAATAAAGATGTCACCTTCTTTGGCCGCTTCTGCCATTTCTTCTACCCTAAAACCATCCATAACTGCTTCTAAGGCTCTCAAAGGATCAACTTCACATACAACTACTTGAGCGCCCATGCCACGGGCTCTGTTGGATACGCCTTTACCACAGAATCCATATCCTGCTACAACAACACATTTGCCAGCCAATAAAATATTGGTTGCCCGTATTATTCCATCTAAGGTAGATTGGCCCGTTCCATGACGATTATCAAACAAGTGCTTGGTGTTAGCATCATTTACAGCCACAATAGGATAATGCAAGGCATTATCGGCTTCCATGGCTCTTAGTCTTATCACCCCTGTAGTTGTCTCTTCAGTTCCAGCAATCATATTTTTTAATTGTTCTGGACGTTGTTGGTGCAATCTAGAGACCAAGTCACAACCATCATCCATAGTAATTTGTGGATGAGTATCCAAAACCGAATCCATATGTTTGTAATAGACTTCTGAATTTTCTCCCTTTATAGCAAAAGTTGCAATTTCATCGTCTTTTACTAACGTTGCTGCAACGTCATCTTGGGTAGATAAAGGATTAGAAGCACAAGCAACAACTTCTGCACCTCCAGCTTTGAGGGTTTTGAGTAAATTAGCCGTCTCTGTTGTTATATGTAAACAAGCAGCTATTCTTTTACCTTCTAAGGGACGTTCTTTTTCAAACCTTTCCCTTATAGAGGCCAAAACAGGCATATTACGACTTGCCCAATCTACTCTTTGTTTACCCAGCGGTGCTAGGTCTAAATCTGCTACATCGTAGTCCATGTAGTATTATCCTTTCCGTAAACGGTCTTTTATTTCGCTCAAAACAGGGATCGGACCAGGATCTATATCTTCTTCATAAGCCATATGCAACGAAACAAAATCACCAAATAAAATTAAATCAAATAGCTGAGCCAAATCACCTTCACCTTGAGCCCAAACTTGGTCTATACCTGCTACAGCTTCAGTCATTACTTCTTGAATTATCTCAAAACGTTTCTGAACTTGAGGATGTTCTGAATCATGACGTAAATTTACTACATTAATCAATTGTCTTGTTACATCTCCATTTTGACCCCACCCTGCTATTTCGTTATGACATAATTCAGGGTTGAGTCCATAAAAAGCAGCTGTTTTTGCATTTTCATTGATCTGAGTCTTCCACCTTTGGGCTGCTGCTGCTCCAATTGCACCAGAACTATATACCAAAGGGATCTTTCTAGCTAATTTCTTAGCTAGCTTTGCTGCAGGAGTTTTATCAGAAATTAGTTCATCTCTACGTATTCGCAATTGATCAACAGCAAGATCTATCCATTCAGAAGCACCGGGAAAAAATCCTATATCTTCTAAAACAACCAAGGGAGGTATTGACATATGGCCAATGGCTGCTCTTGGTTGGGCTATATCAGATGGTAAATCGATCAAAGTAGCATTCCAACTACTTGCTAATTCTGCTAGTTGACCTCCACTAGTTATACATACCATTTTAGCTCCCATAGAAGCTGCTTCTATAGAAGCCTCTATGGTCTCTTCGGTATTTCCAGAAAAAGAAATAGCAAAAACTAAACTATTTTCACTCAAAAAAGAAGGAATGGTATATGACTTTACTACGGTAATAGGTACCGACATAAAAGGTCCAGCAGCAGCTTGTATAACCTCACCACTAATACCACTACCACCCATTCCCAAAACAACAATATTTTCTATATCTTGTTTTTCTGGTAGTTTTGTCTTTCCACGAGCATTTTTAGCAGCAGCTAGAACCTGTTCGGGAAGTCCTGCAGTTAGATCATACATCGACAGGGAATCTAAAGTATTTGTTGACATGTTAATCCTTTTTTGGAGAAGGCTCGAAATTTAGTTTTATTCCCAAAGCTTGAGCTCGTTGAATTATTTCCAAATGCTCACTATCTGATAACTTTTGAGCTTCTTCAACAAGCATTATAGGTATATTGTCTTTGATTAAATAACGCAATTGCAAGCGAGGATTGTACAAGAAATTTTCCTGTTCAAAATACAAAAGCGGACCTTTATCTTTTGGACAAGCCAAAATATTTATCAAAGCTGGGTCTAGAGTCATCAAATACTAGTCTAAATTATTTTCAACGTGGGCATCTTTGGAAAAACTCTTTATCAATTCCAAAACCTCCAAAGTATACTGTTTACATTGGTCTACATCATCAGCTTCAACATTGAGTCTCAATAAAGGCTCGGTATTAGAAGAACGTAAATTAAACCACCATTGCTCTAAATCTACTGTCAATCCATCTGTTAGGTCTAAATTGGCTTGGGGATGATTGATCCTAAAATGATTCTGAATTTGTTCAATTACAGCTTGAGAATCATGTACTTTTATATTGATTTCTCCTGAATCGACATAGCGTTCAAATTTCTGGCGCAATTGAGATAGGGGTTGGCTAGATTTACTCATTGCTTCTAAGATAATTACAGCAGCTATAAGACCTGAGTCAGCTCGATAATTATCAGCAAAGTAGTAATGTCCAGAATGTTCTCCTCCAAATACAGCTCCTGTCTCTGCCATTACTTTTTTGATAAAAGAGTGACCAACCCTAGTTCTAATGGGATGTCCTCCATTTTCAGTTACAATCGCAGGAACAGCTTTTGAACATATCAAATTATACAAAATAGTACTTTGAGGATGTTTTTCTAACATAGAAGCTGCTACTAAAGAAGTAGTCAAAGATCCAGATAAACCTTGACCTTTTTCATCAACTATAAAGACTCTATCTGCATCACCATCAAAAGCAAGTCCTATATCGGCTCCGGTTTGTAAAACTCGTGCTTTTAGATCTTTTTGGTTCTTAGGCTGGATAGGATCAGCTGGATGATTGGGAAAAGTTCCATCGAGTTCAGGATAAAGAATTTCTAACTCAAAAGGCAATTTTTCAAATACAGCAGGAACTACTAATCCGCCCATTCCATTAGCGGTATCTGCTACTACCTTCAAAGGACGCAGTTTAGTAACATCGACAAAGCTAATTACGTGTTTGACATAATCTTGCAATAAATCCATATGTTCAATTGCAGATTCTGGCTCAGCAGCTACTGTCTTGATAGGAGGTTGTTCAAAAAAAGCCTCTGCTTCTGTTCTAACTTCATCCAAACCGCTATCTTGTCCAACTGGTTGAGCTTTAGCTAAGCAAAATTTTATTCCATTATATTGAGCAGGGTTATGAGAAGCTGTAAACATAACAGCAGGAAAATCGAGATGTCCAGCAGCAAAATAGATAAGGTCTGTAGAACAAAGTCCTATATCTATAACTCCTACGCCTTGAGACATTACCCCTTGTGCAAATGCATGAGATAATTCTTCTCCAGAAGGTCTCATATCTCTTCCTATTATGATTTTTAAAGGTTGATTTTTGCTTATTCCAGCATCAGGTATGCTTTTTCTCCTACTAAGAGCAAACTGAGCAAAAGAAGCACCTATAGCTTTGGTTTTTGCAGCATCAATTTGATCTGGAACTATACCTCTAACATCATAAGCTTTAAAAATGTCTTCAAATGAGACCATTGCAAGCCCCTCGCTTGTAGTAGTAATTTCTTTATCTAACCCAAAACTAGTTTTGGGTTGACCGCCTTTAGCGCTATTTCCCATATTGGTTATAGATCTATCTTTAGCATCTACTTTCAATGGAGGCTTTCTAGCCATGTAAATAGCAGCTACTAAAGATAAAAAAGTTACTAAATCCCCAAACAAACCTACAGGAGTATGCGCATAAGTCAACTTTACGCTATGTGAAGTTGGAATTACGACCATTAAGTTAGGAGAAATTCTCCAAGGTCCTTTTGCGCCACTAGCCACCCAATTGGGAAAGTAGGAAGTTTTAACTAAAACAGGATACCCCAAATGGGCAACTTGAAAAGAAATGGAAGAAATACCTGTAGAAATTTTACTTATTCCACTTGAGGGAAATTTTTTAGTTGCTTGGGCATTTATTGAGGAGGTATGAATCCAATTTTTTGGACCAGAAGCGGCAAAAAAAGCTTTGTTTGGATTTGTGTTTAAATACCAGCTCAAAGTTTTCTTAAGCCATACTTGTTTGTTGTTGGCATGATTTAAAATAAAAGGTTGTTGATGTAGTCCTACAACTTGTTTAGATCCTATTACTTTATAGACCATCCAAGTTCTTTCTTTTACCCCTGTTGGATATTGAACCGGCCAAGGGCCAGTAGATCCTAATAAAACTAAATTGGAATTTGTAGAAGCTTGTTGTTGAATAAAAGGAGAAAAAGTTAAATAATAACGAACCCCCAATAGCTGAAGATGTTTTACCCCTTGGTTCAAATTTAGTCCTGGATAAGGCAATCCAACCATTGCATCAGAAGGATTCATCGATAACTCAGATTGGTTTATAAAGTGATAAGGAGTAGTTGCTGAAGATTCAAAAAATAGTCCTTCCATAGAATCAACACAATTATGAGTCCAATATGGCAAAAGCATCAAGGCCATAGGTGTACCGAAACGGTTCAGTTGAGGTTCATATTCCCACATAGCTCTACCGCATCCGTATTTCTTAGATACATTAGACATCATTTGTATAACTGAATGGTATTCAGGCCAAGCTGGTTTTTTTTGATATCCGCTATAGTTCCATTTTATCCAAGCTGGAACAAAACTTGGTGTAGAGCCAGGCAAAGACATCCAACTAGGAACAACACCTAAAGGTCCCCCAACAAAATCTATTATTAATGCTAGAGCTAGAATTGGCACTAGCATTGCTCCGGGGTGAAATAGTTGAGAAGCGCTCACGCCTTTGGCCTTATATATAGCTTCTGATAAAGTTATGCCCACCCTAGCTATTGCAAAAGCAGCCAAAATGTAAAGACATAGAAACCAAAAAGGTAATATCCTGCCATTCCAAAGTTTACTTTGAGGCAAAAATATAAAAAATAAAGCGCTCAAAACTGCCATGATGGAAGAAAAAATTCCAAGGCGACTTTTATAGACTAAAGAAAGTATTACTCCCAATCCAGCTAGTATAAAGACTATCAGGTCATTGAGGGGAAATAGCTCTTTAGTGTAATTTGTAAAATTCTGCCAACCCATGTTGGTTGTATAATTAAGCCTCAATGCAAAAGGAATTAGCCAAAATCCTGCTAATCCTGCCCCAGTCAATGCCATAGTGATCATCCATCGCCATCTACCAAGAGTTTGTCTTTGCATCAACAACAAAACAGCCGAACCAACTATTGTGAAAAAGGCAGGAACTATATGAGCAATAGTCATCAAGGCAAACAACACCGCAGATAAAGAGCGATATTTACCATACTTCATACCTTTGAAGACAAGGCCCAAAAAAACCATAGCTATTGCTAGTGATAGAGAAAATGCATACTCTCCAGCTAAAGTAGAAGCTAAATTCCCACCTTCAATAGTAAAGTTTGTTTCAAACAAAAACCCCAAACTTATAACACCAAGTGTGGCTGGAATAGGTGCCTTTTCCTCAAAAAGCTTGCCAAATGCCCACATGGAGATAGGAAAAGCAATTGATCCTAAAACAGTTACTAATTTAAAAGCAATATTGTAATGGAAAAATAAATTGAAAAAAACCATTATCAAAGCAGGTAAAGGGAAATAAAAAGTAAATGCTGGAAAACCAGCAAACCATTGAGGATCCCAACCCGTAATCCTGCCATGGGGCAAAAGATGATGTTCTAAAAATGCTGGTAATACAACATGGGCACCAGTATCTCCACCAGTGGTAGTTGTATTTAGGAACAAAAGTGAAGGATGCAGTTGAAAAATAATAAATATTATTGAAGCAGCTATTGATATAAAAGACGCAAGAGCAACACGGTTCTTTAAAGACATTTGATATATTTTGCCTTAAAAATACCTAAATATGTTATCAATGCCTCTTTATGTTGAATTTATATTGAAAGAAAGCTTACATAAGCGTCAACGGTGGGCCATTGAAGCTATTTCAAGAATTCCTTGAAGCTGAATTTTTTCTCCTGATCTGTCCCACCAACGGGTTTCGCAATGAGAACAGCTATGCATAGTTAAATCATTACCAGCTATATTTAAAGTTATTTCTAATAAATTTGCAGAACAAACTGGACAAGCCATCTTTGCATCCCTTCGATCTCTTTACAAAATTGGCTTCAACCCAACTCTGTTTCCAATAAAAACATCGAAAGGATTGACAAGGAACTTTAGAATTTATTTAACGCCTCAAGAATAAAATAATCATTGTAGAAGCATTGAAAGCAGCATGGGCAAATATTCCAGCTCCTATTCTTTCTAGCTTTAGCGCCATAAAAGCTAAAATAATCCCCAAACTAAACAAACCTAACAGCTGAAGAGGTTCAAAATGAGCTAGTCCGAAGACAAAAGCAGAAGCAAGTATTGACAATATAGGCCCAATACGCTGACGCAAAGAAGAAAGCAGTAATCCTCTAAAAAATAGTTCCTCTACTATGGGAGCTCCTATTACAACAGCTGCAGATAAAATAAAAAATTCATATCCATGAGCTAGATTGGCCAAATTTTTAGCTGGAACACTTAAACTTTTTCCCAAAGATGGATACATCTTTATAAAGGGGAAATATAAAACTGGAACTAAAACAAATTGAGCAAAAACTCCAACTGCTATTCCTACAGGAATATCTATCA
>JAJYPT010000224.1 GCA_021795135.1 Actinomycetes bacterium | reverse complement strand
TTTTTTGCCATTTTCTATCGAAAAATCTACTTGAACATTTATTTCTTTTCTTTTTACTTCAAAATTTGCTAGAAGCACGAGATCCCCAAGTATAGGCAGCAATAGGTAATGGCAGAGCTACGAGAAGTAGTATAAGAGCAAAAGGCAGAGCTGAAGATAGTCCTGTTTCTTCCAAAGTAGTCCAAATTTGCATTGGTAACCCATAGGGATGATAAGCAATAATAATAACTGCTCCAAAAGCCCCAACCGCTCTAGCCCATCCCATAGACAAAGCACTGGCAAGTCCTGGGGATGCAAGTGGCAAGCTAATATGTAAAGCTACTCCTAATGGCGTTTCTCCTAGTAAGGCTGCAGCTTGTTCGATATTAGTATCAACGGCTGAAAAAGCAGCTACCGCGCCTAGTATGTAATAAGGAGCACATTCATATACTTCTGCTATTACCAGCGCTAGAAAAGTATTTGTTGCAGATAGATGGATTTGGCCAAGCATTTTACCCACAAAAGACAAGGGACCAATCATAAATACAAGAAGTAGACCAATTACAAGCGGTGGTGTGAGTAGGGGTAGTGTTAAAGCTAGTTCAAATAAGCGCTTAGCAGGTAATAAATCTTTTGCCATCGCCCATGCAAGAGGCGTACCTATAATAACTACGACCACAAGTGCCACAGCAGCCGAACTAAGAGATATCACTGTTGGCCCAAAGGCTCCGGGACTGCTAAATGCTAAAGATACAGAAGAAGGCGATAACTTTACTAGGAGCACAATCAAAGGTGCTAGAAATAAAAAAGTAGTAACAATAGCAACCAATATTGCAACAAAACGAGCAATATTTAAAATTGGCAAGGCTTTGTTTGTCGAGATATTATTTAGCTCTGTCATGTATGTCTTATGTGGAAGTATTTCCAAAATGGGTTTTTATGTAGGATGCAAAATAGGGATTAGGTCCAAATAGTTGGGGTTTTAGAAGTTTATAACCAGCTTTTTTGATTGAACCTCTACCTTGAGGAGAAAGTAGATAATCAATAAAGGCCCTAGCAGCTGCTTGATCTTTTTTTCCTATTACGGTGGCATCTAAAACTAATGTAGAACCATGTATGGTTTTTTTATTTGCCAAAGTCATACTTGCTTTGGCATAAGAACTTGAATAAGCAATATTTCCAAAATTTATTGAAGAAGGCAAAGAGATATAAGGCAAATGCAATTGAATTGCTTGAGATTTGAAAGCACTAGCAGCATCTAGCTGTCCAGCTTGGAGTCGAGATTCTAAAGCTGTTTCAGAAAATATTTCTGAAGAGTTATTAACTGAACCTAATATTTTTGAAGATAAATAAGGTGGTAGATTAAAGTTTTTTTGAGCCAATTGAACCATCATATAAAAAGCTTGACCTTGGGGATCTGTGTTTGGATTGGTTCTACCAAGGTGAAATCCTGGTTTAGACATTAGAATAAATAGTTTAGATAAGTTAGTTTTGCCTTTCGCAATAGATTTAAGTTCTGAGGCATATGGGCTAGAAGGATTATAGGCGACCACTATAGGACTAGATGCGAATTGTATATAAGAATTTGTCCATTTTGGTTCTAGAGTTTTTATAGGAGCACTTCCAATACTTTCAAAAACATTGGGATGGATACTGCCAGAGGTAATTTCTTTAGCTAGCCCAAAAGATCCGCCTCCTCGTCCTAAGTAGGAATAACCTGTAGTTTTTCTAAAATTTGGGCCGATTGTAGAATGGTTTAATAGTTCCAAGGATCCAGCATAAGCTACATCAGCAGTTTGGGAGGAGCGATTGTTGTGAGAAGGAGATGTCTTAGAATTTGATGATAAAGACCCACAAGCGCTAGTAAGGAATGTGATTGTTATTATTGCTAAGAGGTTTTTCCAATTGATCATCTCACTACGATAACAGTGCTACTTGCTTTTAGCAATTGTTACTTGCATAAGTTATGAGAGAGCTTAATTTGTTTTTCATTACAGCTATTTTTAAATTTAAAAATAGACAATTCTAAATAGACAATTCTAAATTGAATGTATGTTTAAAAACTCTTCTTTGTAGATGCAACAATCACAATTCATATAGACATTTTGTTGGTTCGTTTGAAAATATCTTTCGAAAATAATATCGACCAGCAAATCATCGGGTCCTAAAGTCGAAGTAATCTCAATCTCAATTTCAGGATAATCTTTGTTCCACTTTTGATATTGATCTTTTATCCTGTCAACTAGTATTCCTTGGAATAAGAAATAGGGACTTATTATGATTTGTTTTGTTCCCAAAAGAGAAAATTTATCCAATAGGTCTGGAACAAAGGGGGCTGTAAGCGAGACAAATCCAGGTTCTACTAAAGAAAAGTTTCCTTTTTCTTGTAGGAGGCGTCCGATTTTATAAAGATCAGAATTAGCATCAGGGTCAGAAGATCCCCTTCCAATTAAGGCTATAGCAACATCTTTAGAATTCCATTTATGCTTATCGATGGAGTTTTTAATCTTATTAAGTGCTAATGATATCACAGAAGAGCTAATTCCTATTGAATTTGAATATTTGAAATCGATTTCAGGATACTTTTTACGAGCTTGTTTCAATAGTTGTGGACCATCTATTTTGAGATGGCTTGCTCCTAGTAGGACTAAAGGAACTGCTACAATTTCTTCAATTCCTTGTTTGGCTAGTTCGTCTATAGCTTCTTCTATGTTGGGATTAGCTAGCTCTAAAAAGCCAAATCCTATTTTTAGATCTGGTCTTTTTTTCTCTAACATATTGGCTAAGCCCCAGTAATCTTTAACTCCTTTTGGTGATCTAGAACCATGGCCTATCAATAGTAGAGCTTTTTTGGACTTAGATATCAACCGATACCTCTTCTTGGGCTAGACGGATAATGGCATTTGTAGCTGCTGCTGCAACAGCAGATCCACCTTTGGAACTAGTATTGGTTATGGAAGCTATATCAAGTTGTCGAAGAGCTTGTTTTGACTCGGCTGCGCCTACAAAACCTACTGGCATCCCAATTACCAAAGATGGGTTAAAGAGTCCTTTTTCAATAAGTTCAATTACTTCAAAGACAGCTGTTGGTGCGTTTCCGATCACAACTAAAGCTCCGTTTGGAAATTCTTGAGCTGCTAGTTTTATTCCCAAAGCACTACGGGTTGTATTAGGTGGGCAAGCTTTTACCTTAGAAAGGAAGCATTTAGCTTCTG
>JAJYPT010000223.1 GCA_021795135.1 Actinomycetes bacterium | reverse complement strand
CAATCCCTTGCTTCTCCGCTATCTGGTCATAGCCAGGATCCTTTATCCTGTATCTAAAATCCGTACAGTTTCATTCCTCAATAACAATTTCGCAACTCAGCTAGAATCACTTCAGAGCAAAACTCAAAAATTATTACCCTAATCGATTAGATCCACATTTATATGGGGCCGGATAAATTGATTACTATAATGATATGTAAAAATTGGGAGTCGTTTATGTGACTACAACTGATCTACGACTAACTTTCATTTTAGATAAAGTCGAATTCAAGCCACCCATATTATCTCAGGGCTTAATCTATGATGATCAGAATTACTCGAGTAGGAGGTAAAGCCTTTCGGTATTAGATTTTTGATTAGATTGATCCAAAAGCGACAATTCTTAAGCTATGGAAAAATGCTTTATCTGTGGAAAAGTACTTCCTCTTCCACAGCTTTATAGCCTGGAGGAAGTCTATCTCTCAAGTTAATCCACAAGTTAATCCCCAAGCTGTGGATTAACTTGAGAGAGTAAATTCAAACGGAGTCAAAGACCAAGTAGTAAGGGTAGAGGTGATAATTTCTACCAATTGAGGAAGACGTTCAACTACTAGACTTGGTGGAAATAATTCACAAACTACAGCCGGCATAATAGTTTCTCTAAGAATGATAGTAGACATTCCCTTGGATCCTAAATTTGGCACCTGAAGCAAAGAAGGTAATTGGTTCTGGATCAATTCTGATAGGTATTTACCTCCTACTGATTCATATTTGTAACCTGAATAGTAAGAAGTGGAAATTCCTATATTGTTATCTCCAAAAGAAAATTCTAAGAAAACCTCTACTTTTGCTTTGTTTAGGATAGATGCTTGCTTGGATGGATTAGGATGATGAATAGAAAAGACATTTGCTCCTTTGGAGATAAGACTTCGAGTTAGGGCACTAACTAAAGGGTTTAAACCGCCCATTTCACCTAATGCAATTTTTTTACCACGAAGAGTTTTAGGAGCTAATCTCAATAGTTCTTTTTCTCTTACACCTGTTACAAGATTTTTAGGATTTCCCCTAGTTCTCATACGATCCAAAGTTTTTATTGTTGAAGGACCGCAAATTCCATCTGGAACCAACCCAGCATTTTGTTGGAAATCCATAAGTGCTTTAGCAGTATTTTCACCTAAGATTCCATCTACTCTTCCCGTATCAAACCCTAACTGGGATAAACGCAATTGAAGTTCAGCTACGTCATCTCCACGCAGTGGAGGAGACCTTCTATATAAAAGACGATCATAAAGCTTATAACTAGCTTCCACTAGAGCTGACCAGGTTTGTTCCCCACAGATAGCATCTGCTTTTAAGCCTCGAATAGATTGAAATTCTTTAAGTAATAGCTCTGTTCGTTCTCCAAAAAAACCGAAAGGATCAGGAGATATTTCGTAACCTAAAGAGATAAGGCGTTGCTGTAGGTCTTCTACAGCAACGCCTTTATCTCCTAATTTTAACGGAAGACCACTTATAGAAATTCTTGTAATTCCTGTACTAATTGACCTTTCGGACGAGCACCAACAATGCGAATTTTAGGTTCACCTTCTTTGAAGAGAATCAAAGTAGGGATACTCATTACTTCAAAACGTCGAGCTATTTCTAAATTTTCATCTACATTTAGACGAGCTATGCGTAGTTTCCCTGCATACTCTTGAGACATTTCATCTAAAATGGGCTCTATCATTTTACAAGGACCACACCATTCAGCCCAAAAGTCTACCAATATGGGTTCAGTAGATGCTCCTACGTGTTCGTCAAAACTCTTATCTGTTACTGTTAACAGTGCTCCAGACATAGACCTACCTCCTATTATTTATACGTCAACAAAAAAATTAATATATCTGACTTTTGATTAGTCTAATTGAGACTCTAGCCATCTTTCGGTATCGATTGCGGCCATACATCCTGAGCCAGCGGCAGTAATAGCTTGTCTATATGTGTCGTCTTGGACATCTCCACAAGCAAATACTCCCTCAATATTTGTTTTAGTTCCTAATTTGGTAATAATATAACCAGCGTCATTCATTTCTAGTTGGTTCTTGAAAAGATCTGTATTAGGAGAATGACCTATCGCAACAAATAATCCAGTTACTGGAAGAACTGACTTTTCACCAGTGTTAACATCTCGAATTTTTAACCCAGAAACAGACTCTGTTCCTATTATTTCATCAACAACACTATCCCATTGGAATTCTAATTTAGGATTTTTAAAAGCGCGCTCTTGCATAATCTTTGAGGCACGTAACTCTTTTCTTCTATGTACCACAATTACCTTAGAAGCAAACTTTGCTAAGAAGAGAGCTTCTTCTAGGGCTGAATCGCCACCTCCTACGACAGCTACTTCTTGACCTTTGAAGAAAAAACCATCACAAGTGGCACAAGTAGAAACTCCATGTCCTAATAATTCAATTTCTGAAGGAAGGCCTAATAGTAAAGAACGAGCACCTGTGGCAATAATTAATGCCTTTGCAGAGTAGGTGGGTTCTGCTTCTTGGGGGTCTCCCGTCCAAATCTTAAAAGGACGAGAGGATAAGTCGACTTTTGTTGCTTTAGCGGTTACAAACTCAGTACCAAAGCGTTCTGCTTGACCTCTCATTGTGGACATCAACTCTGGACCCATTATTCCATTGAGAAAACCAGGGAAGTTTTCAATTTCAGTAGTAAGCATTAATTGACCCCCTGGCTGGTCAGTAGTAGAAGAAGGCTCTCCTTCTATGACTAAGGGATTTAAATTAGCTCGAGATGTATATATAGCTGCGGTAAGACCAGCAGGACCTGATCCTAATACAACAACTTCTTTTAAATTCAATGATTCCCCTTGGGTTTTGGATGACGCTTAGTCCATATCAACAATCCCGCTATTGTAAATATTCCACCTACAATGAGATCGGTTATCCAAACTTGTTGAGAAAATAGATAAGTGTCTAAAATTCTAACAAAGGTAATTACAAATAGAATCATTGCTATCGAACCTATTATCGCAGCTAAAATTCCATAAACTAAAAGTTTTGCTAGAGAGGTAAGAGGACGTACTGACTTGTCACCGACCCCGTTTACAACCTTGTCAATTGTTTCAGTTGCCTTTATGGCCCAATTGGGATTATTTGCAGTTTCTGTTTTTACATAGCTCATGTAGTAACACTACCCAGTCATGACAGCTTTCTTATACATAATAACTTATTTATTTTA
>JAJYPT010000025.1 GCA_021795135.1 Actinomycetes bacterium | reverse complement strand
AGGAGAAATAAAGCGTATCTTTTTCTTTCTTTCTTCTCTCAGTTTCCCAAAATAAGCTAACACTGCCAAATAAAAAATCTCGAAAAGGAAAAAAAGGAAAGATAAAACGGACAAAAAACTTGAGACAAATATTATAGAAAGTAAAGTCGTAATGACAAAACCCAAAGCTAAATTTTTTACAATAAAACGTCTTCTTAGCACTTGAGGGGTCGATTTAGAATTTTTGTTTGAATATAGAGATGAAAAAGATTTAACATACGAACCTATTTTGTCATTTTGCAATGCGAGCCTCACTTGAGCCTTATGGTTTTTACTAACCATAATCATTGATTATTATCGTTATCTTAGCCGTAATATTATAAATTTCCATAACAAAACAAAATATAGAAAAATTTATTATTTGAATGAATTATATTACAAAAACAAGATACTATAGCAAGATTCTAAAAAGATGCTGTACTGGCTTCTTCCGAACCCGGTCTTTTCCAGGTTCCAGACTTTCCACCAGTTTTTTCCCAAAGTGCAAGTTCTCCAATCGTCATACTGCGATCGATTGATTTACACATATCATAGATAGTAAGCCCAGCAACTGAACAAGCTGTCATTGCCTCCATTTCGACTCCTGTTCTATCTATTGTTTCAACTTGGGCTTCAACTTCTACAAAATCATCTCCTATGTCAAAATTGATATAGACAGATCCCACCAATAGAGGATGGCATAAGGGAATGAGATCAGAAGCTCTTTTGGCTGCTTGAATTCCTGCTATACGAGCAGCTCCTAAGACATCTCCCTTTGTGATTGCATTACTAGCAACTTGTGCTGTTGTTTCAGGTTGCATAAAAATTTTACATCTTGCTCTAGCACGTCGATAAGATGGTTCTTTTGGAGTTACATCAACCATTCTGGCACGACCCAACGGATCTAGATGAGTAAGGGTTCGATCAGTCATAACCTATATTGTACAAGTTAGATCTTATATCTATAGCTTTGAGCAAGAGCTTTTATTCAAAGTAGTTATTTTTTAGATTACTTTTTTTAGAAAAGTCTTTAAACCTTTGATGAATTCTATATATTCGGTATTTACCTTTTCTACATAAACTGATATCTTTCAAATACACACAAACACATAAACCTTGAGTTAATGGTTCTAGTTGATTTTTAAAAACCTATTACTAAAGATTAAATAGTATCAACAATCAACAAGATCCTTAGACAAAGTTATTACGTAAATGTGTGTACAATAAGCTTCAAAAAAATAAAAGTATGAGAGGAGACACAAATATAATTTCAAGTTTGAATTATATTTGGACTAATTCAAATAGGACTGCATATAAGACTCTTTTATATTTTATTTAGCCATTACCCAATTGCTAGGATGTGAAGCAGCTGAATCAACTGTTGAATTTACAAGAAGCAATAAAACAAGCGGTTGACCCGCTGGCTTTGATCCATAGAGTAGTACATGAAGCTCTTGAGCTGATACTTCGAGCAGATGGAGCTGCCGTAGAACTTATCAACGATGAGGGGTATTTGATCTACACTAGTGCTGGAGGTTTACTAGAACCTTATATAGGAACAAAGCTTGAGATGGGAAAAAGTCTTTCTGGCTTGGCTATTTCTCAAAGCTCAATCCTTTACTCTCACAATACTCAACTAGATCCTAGAGTCGACTCCAAATTATGCCTCCAGATGAAAATATTATCTATGATATGTGTGCCCTTGTACAACAAAGATAAGCCTGTTGGGGCTTTAAAGGTATCTTCTTCTTTGCCTTTTGCCTTGAAAAATGAAGACATAGAAGGTCTAACTAAACTTGCTAATTTTGTTAGCGTAGTAATTAGCGCCGCTTCAGATATAGCCAATGCCACAACTTCTCTTTTTTCTTCTTTTCCTCTACCTGTTTGTCCTCAAGAAGCAAAAAGTTTAAATACATTGAATGAGTTCGACTCAAACAAAAGCAATGATATAACAACCTTCGTAGCTAACATATTGTCTCCTGGTTCGGTTCAAAACCTCAAAAAACGTCAACGCATTGAAAACATTCTCAAGGACAATAGTATTACTATGCTATGTCAGCCCATATTGAATTTAACTACAGATAAAATTATGGGAGTAGAAGCTTTAGCTAGATTTTTAAAGCCGCCTAAAAGAACTCCCGATGTTTGGTTCAAGGAAGCTCATAGTGTAGGACTTGGAGAACAGCTTGAGCTTTTGGCAGTATCAATGGCTTTAGAATTATTAGACGAATTACCTCCCCACTTATCTTTGGCACTCAATGTTGGTCCTGAAACTGTAACAACTACAGAGTTTTTAGAACTTATTAGAAATTCACCTAGTAATCGCATTATTGTTGAATTGACAGAACATGTTGAAATACATGATTACACTAACGTTAAACAAAGCCTCATAAAGTTACGAGAAATTGGAGTTCGCCTAGCAATTGATGATACTGGGGCGGGATTTGCTAGTTTGGCCCATATTTTAGAATTAAATCCTGAATTGATCAAACTCGATAAAGATCTAACCAAAGGTATAGACAAAGATCCCATACGAAGATCTCTAGCTTCTTCTTTGGTGGCTTTTGCTTCAGAATCAGGTAGCAATATAATCGCTGAGGGAATTGAAACTATTGAAGAGCTAAAAGCGCTACAGGATTTGGGGATCGATTTTGGTCAAGGATTTTATCTAAGCCACCCAGTTCCTTTAGAAAATATCATCAACCAAAACTAAAACCTACCCACCAATTTGGCTCATATTTCTTTTAGGCTTAATAAAATTCACTTTTCCAATACTATGACCTGCCCATTTACTTCCTACAGCTCGAGTTATTTCTTTGGCAATATCTAGATCTGTTCCACCTTTTCTAACAATTTCTCTAAGATCGAATTCATCTATGGAAAACAAACATGTTCTCATCTTGCCTTCAGCTGTCATTCTAACTCTATCGCAAGTGCCACAAAAAGGCTTTGTCACAGAAGCTATTACCCCCACCTCTCCTTTCCCATCCAAGTAGGAGAATTTTTGAGCAGGTTCACTCCCATGAGGCAAAGTCTCTAAAGGATATACCGAATTGATAATGGAAATAATTTCATCTGCTGGAACTACTGTTTCATTAGTCCATTGATTGCTTCCATCTAATGGCATAAATTCTATGAAGCGAACTTGGATGCCTTTTTGCCTTCCAAAATCGACAAAATCAATTATTTCGTCTTCGTTTATACCTCTCATCAGTACAACATTGAGTTTTATAGAATCAAAACCAACTTCTAAAGCCGAATCAATTCCTTCTAAGACTTTATCTAAGCGATCTCGATGCGTTATATCGTAAAAACGACGAGGGTTCAAAGAATCACAAGAAATATTCAATCGATTCAAACCAGCATCATAAAGATCTTTGGCTAGCAATGACAGCGTAGCTCCATTAGTAGTCATAGCTAAATCAACACGAGACCCATCTGAACTAGAAATAGCAGCTAACTTTGCAACCAATTTAGGCAAATGTGCTCGAACCGAAGGCTCGCCTCCTGTAATCCTTATGCTGTTGATTCCAAACTTTTCTACAAATACTCTAGCTATTCGTTCTATTTCTTCAAAGTCTAACAATTCAGA
This sequence comes from Actinomycetes bacterium, assembly GCA_021795135.1. GTDB lineage: Bacteria > Actinomycetota > Acidimicrobiia > Acidimicrobiales > JAJYPT01 > JAJYPT01. The sequence goes on along the minus strand of JAJYPT010000025.1, from coordinate 10,448 downwards.
ACGCCCCAACCACTGCATTCCTTCTTCGGGCATACAGTAACGACAACGGAAATTACATCTATCTGTTATAGATATTCGAAGGTCTTTGACTATTCGTCCAAAAGAATCCACTAAAGGCTGAGGGCTTTGCATTGATTTAATTTTAGGCTATCTAAAATGATAAGTCATCGATTAGGCTTCTAATTGAGATAAAAGAATAACTTCTACTTCTTGTCCTTGTTTGATACCTTTGCCATCTGGAAGCAAGGCTAAAGCATTAGACATAGCCATTGATCTCAATAGATGAGAAGATTGACCCTGTGAGGGATGAACTTTAAATATTTTATCTTCATAAGAGACCACTACTCTCATAAAGTGGAGTTTGCCATCACTTTTCCTATTTAAGTCTTTTTGGGCTATGCCGATAAACTTTGTTCTATGTAAATGATTTGAATCATAACCTGACATTTTTCTAAAACTAGGTCTAGCAAATAATTCAAAGCTAACCATAGAAGAAACAGGGTTTCCAGGTAATCCGAAAACAGGTTTATTCTCAACTAAGCCAAAAGCCAACGGTTTTGCGGGTTTAATTGCTATTTGCATCCATCGCATGGTTCCATTAGCTAATTTGTCTAAAACAGTTTTAATATAATCAAAGTCACCTACGCTTACCCCCCCACTTGTAATAAGGGCATCACAACGAGAAATCCCAGATTTGATGGCTGTATAAATTTCATCTTCGTTATCTTTGACAAGTCCAAGATCAATAGCTTCAAAAGAAGCTTGCTGTAGTAGCCCTATCAAAGTTTTTCTATTAGAATCTCTAATTTGTCCTCTGTTGACAAAAGAACCAGATTCTACTAATTCATCTCCACTTGAAAGCACTCCCACTCTAATTCTAGGAAAAACTTTAATTTGATCTATGCCGATGCTTGCCAAAACTCCTAGATGCCCCGGACTAAGAACGCTACCTTTGGGGAAAACCATTTGTCCTTTTTTAATGTCTTCGCCAATATGTCTAATATTGTCCCCAATTTTAGGTAAAGACTCGATAATAACACTTTGATCTTGTTCAATCGTATTTTCTCTTTGCACAACAGCGTCCGAACCCTGAGGGATTGGAGCACCAGTCATAATGCGAGCTGCTTGATTGGCCTGAAGAACAAAGTCTGGATAACTTCCAGCAGCAATTGTTGCTACTACTTCCAATTTAGTGGGCACTGTGAGAATATCTGATGTTCTAACAGCATATCCATCCATGGCGCTGTTATCGAAAGAAGGAATATCTTCATCTGAATATAGATCTTGAGCACAAACTAGACCAAGGCATTGTGATAAAGGTTTGACAACAGGATCTAAGGCTTCACAATTTTTCAATATCCATTGTTGTACTTGATCCAAGGGTAGTAATTTACCAGGCACTATAGAAAGACTCTTTTCTTTAATTGCACTCTAGAAGACCTTTTTCTTTAATTATCTCAGTTAAAAAACGACAAAATTCAGGACCTATATCTTTTCTAGTCATAGCTACTTCTACGGTAGCTTTTAGATAATCGAGCTTATTACCTAGATCAAAATGTCCTCCTGAAAATCGTTGTCCATAGACATTACGAGCTTGAATTTCTAAAGCTATAGCATCAGTAAGTTGAATTTCTCCATTTTTACCTGGAGTTAGCTTTTCTAAAGAGTCAAAAATTGATGGCAAGAAAACATAACGGCCAGTGACAGCAAGATTAGATGGAGCTTCTTGAGGTGTAGGCTTTTCTATAATATTTATAATCTTTACCAAATTATCTTCAAGGTCTTCTCCTTGAATACAGCCATAAGAAGATATTTCTTCTAAAAGAACTTCTTTTATAGCAACAATAGAAGAGCCTTTTTCATGGAAACTAGCAATCATAGATTTTAAAAGTTTTGACTCATCATTCATTACATCATCTCCAAGCATAACCACGAATGGCTCATTACCTATATGCTGGCGAGCGGCAAGTATTGCATGTCCAAGACCTTTAGGTTCACCTTGTCGAACATAATGGATATCAGCAAGATTAGCTATTTCACGTACTTGGGCTAATTGTTCTTCTTTACCTGAAGCAGCAAGATAGTATTCAAGTTCAAAGGATCTGTCAAAGTGATCCTCCAAAGACCGTTTTCCTCGGCCGGTAATGATAATAATATCTTTTATACCTACATTAATCGCTTCTTCTACAACATATTGGATACCAGGTTTATCAACTAAAGGTAGCATTTCTTTTGGTTGAGCTTTAGTTGCTGGCAAAAAGCGAGTTCCTAATCCAGCAGCAGGAATGACCGCTTTTCTTACTGGCATATCTCGTAAATCACCCATCAACTTTTAGCTCCTATCAGACCAGATTCTAACTAAGTTTAAAATCACTTTTTATATATGTAAAACTTTTATAGAGTTGAGATATTTTGAACTGAACAAATCATCTTTCTTTTTTACAAAACTAATCCAAAAACTATCTGATAGATACAAAATAGAAAAAATACCAATTTCTATTAAATAAAATAAGTGTTTGTATTTTTAATCTATCAATTTCAAATTTCATTTATTTTTTACCTAAACAGACTTTTCAAAATCTAAAGATAGAGATCTTAAGATAGAGATCAGTGAGATTTGAAGATATGACTTTAAAAAATTTAAAATTCAAGGTGGTCCAATCAAGAAAATAAAAAGGAAATATTTAACCTCAAATAATTTCTATTTTCCAAACAAAAAGCTATCTAGCTTAGGTTTTGATAATAAAATATACTAGTAGGAATATGAGGTGTAAGCCACTATATTCTTTGCTGTAAGCTCTTATTTTTTATAAGCTAAACTAGTTTCTAAGAAGCACATAACTTAGAACTCTCAAAAAGAAAGAAAAATTAATGCCTACTTATGAATATGCCTGTAAATCTTGTGGCAACCATCTTGAAGTAGTGCAGTCGTTTAAAGATAATCCTTTAACTACATGTTCTTTGTGTGGGGGACCTTTAAAAAAAGTCTTTGGCTCAATAGGTATTTCATTCAAAGGAAGTGGATTTTACAAAAACGATAGTCGCACTTCTTCGGCTTCTACCGTATCAGGTGCTACTGCTGTTGACACAACTCCAGCACCTGCTGCTAGCGTTAATTCTGACACCAAGTCAGATTCAGGAGCTCAGCCTAAACCTAATGCAACCCAAAAAGATACTCCCGCTAAATCAGATTCAACCCCAAAAAAAGAACCTTCCAAAACCTCTACTGCTTCTTAAAAACTCCAACCTTAGAAAAAGTTCAATCCAGAAGGGCAATAATTTACAGAAGTGACCTACTCCCAATCGGTTCCAAACATACTAGACGAGATAGGCAAAAGAGTAGAAGAACGAATCCAAAATCTTCTTTCTGGAGAAATACAGCGCTGGGGAAAGCTAAATACTGATTTAGTTGAACCTCTAGAAGTCCTACAAAAACTAGTTCTCGCTGGAGGTAAACGTCTAAGACCAGCTTTTTGTCAATTAGCATTTGTAGGATCAGGAGGAGACCCCTTAGATCCAATACTAATAGATACAGGAGCAGCTTTAGAGCTTTTGCATACTTTTGCAATTATCCATGATGACATTATGGATGGTTCTCTCAAAAGACGAGGGCAACAAAGCGTACATAGTTATTTTGAAAATAAACATATTAGCTCTAGCCTCCAAGGTGAATCTCGTCGATTTGGCGAAGGAATGGGAATACTGGTAGGAGATATTGCTTTTGTTTATTCAGACATGTTGATATCTCAAATACCTGCTTCAGCTTGGAAAATTTTTACAGAAATGCGTCTTGAAGTCAATATAGGTCAATATTTAGACATTCTTTCTACAGCTCAAAGAAATACCGATTCATCTATAGCTAAGCAAATTTCTATTTATAAATCCGGTAAGTATACAGTCGAAAGACCACTACATCTTGGAGCGGCACTAGCGGGTTCTCTTGACATCTTATACAAGCCTTTAAGCGAATTTGGACTTGCTCTTGGAGAAGCTTTTCAGTTAAAAGATGATTTATTAGGAGTATTTGGGGAAGAAGAAATAACAGGAAAACCAGTTGGACAAGATTTAAGAGAAGGAAAAGGGACAACCTTGATAGCCTTGGCATCACAAAGAGCCAATAAAACTTCCCAAGAAATTATCAACAAAAAACTAGGATCTGATCATTTGACAGAAGAAGAAATTTACAATCTTCAACAAATAATAATCAACACTGGAGCTCGCCAAGAGATAGAATCTCAGATTGAATTTCTCACCAACCAAGCAATTCAATCTTTAGGTTCGGCTCCTTTGTTGGATGAAGCTAAAGAAGAATTAATCAATCTAGCAAGGTATGTTGCTTGGAGAAATCATTAAGTGATACCTAAATTGACTATAGACGAAGTACTATATCTCTTCAGGAGACAATGTGGTCCTCGAGAAAATAAATAACCCAAACGATATTAAAAACCTAAGTTCAGATGAATTAACCTTACTGGCTCAAGAACTAAGAGAGTTGATCATCAAAACAGTATCCCGTGTAGGAGGTCATCTTGGTTCTAATCTGGGATCTATAGAATTCACTCTAGCTATTCACAGGGTTTTTGATTCTCCACATGATCCAATCCTTTGGGATACAGGACATCAGTCTTATGCTCATAAGCTTATTACTGGCAGGAGGGATAATTTTTCCACTCTTCGCCAAGCTGGAGGAATTTCTGGGTATCCCAATAGAAAAGAATCAGAACATGATTGGGTGGAAAATAGTCATGCTTCTACAATTTTGAGCTATGCTCATGGATTGGCAAATGCCTTTGAATTAAAAGGAGAAACTTCTCGTAGAATTGTATCTATTATAGGAGATGGAGCCCTTACTGGAGGAATGGCTTATGAGGCTCTAAATAACTTAGGTCATTCTGGGAAAAGAGTTGTTATTGTATTAAATGACAACGGTCGTTCCTATGCCCCTACTGTATCAAGGTTGTCTCAGGGTCTTTCCAAATTAAGACTAAACCCATCTTATCTACAAGCAAGAAGCACCGCTCAAAAAGCACTACAAGAAATACCTGGTGGTGGAGCTTTATATCCAGTTCTACAAGCACTAAAGGCAGCCTTTAGGGAAGTTATAGAACCTCAACGATTTTTTGAAACCCTAGGAGTGAGATACACAGGACCTTTCGATGGACATGATATAGAAGCACTTGAACAAGCTCTTAGCAATGCGGCTAAATGGGAGGGTCCTATCGTAGTCCATGTTCTGACCCAAAAAGGTAAAGGCTATGCTCCAGCTGAAGAAGACCTAATTCAATGTCTCCATGATGTAAAAGTAAACCTAAATAAAGATGGATCCCCTAATTTAGTTCCTCCTAGCACCTATACAGACGCTTTTACTCAAGCGATTATTAAAGCAGCCGAAAAAGATCCTGACTTAGTAGCCCTTACTGCAGCAATGCCTGGTCCCACTGGCCTTTTACCTTTTCAAAGCAGTTACCCTGAGCGAATGTTTGACGTTGGCATAGCCGAACAACACGCAGTTACAGCAGCAGCTGGAATGGCAATGGGAGGACTACATCCCGTTGTTGCTATATATTCTACTTTTTTTTCTAGAGCTTTTGATCAAGCAAACTTAGATGTAGGTCTACATAATTTACCAGTCGTATTTGCACTAGATAGAGCAGGTATAACTGGAGATGATGGTCCTTCTCACCATGGAATTTTAGATATGGCATTAGGTTTGAAAATTCCTGGATTGACAATATTTGCTCCTTCTTCTGCAAACGAAGTCACCGCCATGTTTAATCACTCTTTGACCCTTAAAGGACCCAGTCTAATTCGCTACCCAAAAGGTACTGCTCCTCAATTAGACCCTAAAGAAGTTGGCTCAGGTCTTCAAGCAAGAAAACTCAAAACCGGTTCAGATGTTTGTATCTTGGCAATAGGGAAAATGGTACAGGTTGCCAAGCAAGCAGCCAAACTTTTAGAAGAAGAAAAAGTTTCAACTTCTTTGTGGGATGTAAGAGTAGTCCAACCTCCTGATCCTAATATGTTGAAAGATGCTAGCGAGCATATGTTAGTAGTAACAATAGAAGATGGGATAAAAACAGGTGGAGCAGGCTCTTTTCTCGTAGAGCAAATGGCACAACTTCACGAAGATAGAAGGAATCCTCCAACCTTAATATTAGGAATTCCTACCACGTTTATACCTACGGGAAAAGTAGATGACATTCTTTCCAAGCTAGGTTTAGACGCCCAAGGTGTATCGTCTTCTATATTTAAAGCTCTTCATGCCAATTCTTCATCTGGCTTTATTTCGCCTGATTTATAACTTGCCTTAGTCAGTCGATCTAATATGGCTATCCATGATGGATCTTGTGGTGGTCTTTCGACAATGATTTCTTCAAAACCCAAAGCATCTACTTGATACATAATTTCATATAGACAGCGAGCATAGGCTTTAGCATCTGGAGGCATTTCAAATATTTGAAGGTTTTTGGCTTTAGGAGCCAAAGAAGTAGAAAATGTTAAATAGGCAATACTTTTATTACGAATAGTTTTTGAACTATTGAGATAATCTAACAACTCTGGGGCTGTCAATAATCTAACAGGAGTATCGGGAGCATAATGAGAAGGCAGAGACCCAGATACCTGTATTTTATTATTGACTTTAGCTGGCGATATGACCAACTTCCCAATCACATACTCTAAAGCTTGACTAGAGATCATCCCAGGGCGCAAAATAACCGGTTGATCTCCTACCAAACTTAGGATAGTCGACTCAACTCCTACCTCACAAGTACCTCCTTCTAAAACTAGATCTACTCCTTTAGGAAACTGTTTTCTTACATGAGCAGATGAAGTCGGACTAAGTTTTCCAAACCGATTAGCAGAAGGGGCTACTATTGCTCCTTCGAAACTATTTAAAAGCTCTAGTGCTATTGGATGGGCTGGGATTCTAATTGCAACAAAATCACTTTGAGCAGTTATCAATGCAGGAGTATTTTTACTTTTTTTCAATAAAAGTGTAAGAGGACCTGGCCAAAAAGCTTCAGCAAGTTTATAGGCTTGTTTTGGGATTTGAGTTGCCCAAAATTCTAAATTTTCTATTTTTCCTATATGGAGAATCAAAGGATGAGATTTTGGTCTTCTTTTTAGCTCGTAAATTTTTTCTACTGCTAAAGCATTTTGGGCATCAGCACCTAATCCATAGACAGTTTCAGTAGGAAGACCGATTAATCCACCTTCTTTTAATATATGAATTGCTAAATCAATATCTTGTTGTGTCAATGTCTTTGACTTTTAAAAATCATTCACTAATTTTGGGCTGCTTTTATTGCATTGGCCATCAACATTGAAACAGTCATTGGACCTACCCCACCTATGCGAGGAGTAATCCAACTAGCCACTTGAGCAACAGAGTCTTCAACATCTGAAAGAATACGTTTTCCTGACCATGAAATTCCTGCCCCTACAACAACTGCTCCAGGTTTGATCATGTCTGGTTTGATTATACCTGGAACCCCAGCTGCAGCTATAACAATATCTGCTTGACGAGTATAAGAACCTATATCAGGTACCCCTGTATGAACAGCAGTAACTGCTGCATTGGCATGAGGTGCTTTTTGACTAAGCAAAACAGCTAAAGGTCTTCCTATGGTAAGTCCTCTTCCTACTATCACTACATGCTTACCCTTTATAGGAATTGAATAATTAACCAAAAGACGTTGAATCCCAGCAGGAGTGCAAGGTATTGGCCCAGGAGATCCCATCATAAGTTTGCCTAAATTATATGGATGTAGGCCATCTGCATCTTTAGCAGGCATTACAGATTGAAGAATTTTATCTGAATCCAGATGAGAAGGAAGGGGTAATTGCACTAAAAAAGCACTTACTTTGGCGTTATTATTTAATTCTTCTACAACAGCCAATACATCAGCTTCAGTAGCGTCTTTGGGCAACCTTTTGTCAAAAGATTTTATGCCCACGCGAGCACAAGCCTCGTGCTTTCGCCTTACATATCCATCACTTGCAGCATCATCTCCTACTAGTAAAGTGCCAAGACCTGCACTCTTACCCATAGAAGCCAATTTTTGTACTTCTAAACTAAGTTCAGATTCCACTTTAGAAGCTAAAGAAGAACCGTCTAATAATTGTGCGCTCATTTACTTATCTCAAACCTTAAAATTTTGGCAATTTGACTAATTATGACTTCATTACTAGACCAATAATAACTCTTAAAATGTTACAAAGAAGACTCCCTATATCCTTTAGAGGTTAAATAATCTATTTCTCGATTGCCTAAGCGATTTTTGATAACTTCAATAGATTCTGGATTAATATCAGCTAATACAAAATGACGACCTAAACTTCGAGCCACAGATCCTGTTGTACCACTTCCAGCAAAAAAATCTAATACCCATTGCCCAGGAGCAGAGGAGGCTTGAATGATTCTTTTTAAAATACCTTCAGGTTTTTGATTGGGGTATCCTGTTTTTTCAAAAGAAGAAGTAGGAACAATAGTATGCCACCAAACATCTGTTGGCATTTTACCTCTGGCTACTTTTTCAGCACTAACTAGCCCTGGTGCCATATAAGGAATCCTATCTACAGCATCTCTATCAAAATAATGCTTTGATATATCTTTTGCATATACCAAAATAGTGTCATGTTTAGCTGGCCAACGATCTTTAGATCTTCCACCATAGTCATACGCCCATATAATTTCGTTCAAAAAACAATCGCGCCCAAATATTTCATCTAGTAAAACTTTGCAATAGTGAGCTTCGCGATAATCAATATGAAAATAAAAAGTTCCATCTAGACGTAATAGTCTTTTAGCCTCCACAAGACGAGGAGCTATAAAATCTAAATAATTATCAAACTTATCTAAATAAGAAAGAGATGATAGTTCTGTAACTTTATATGGAAGACCTTTAAAACCTATCCTTCCACTATCTGATCTTTCAGCTGAAAAACTAGTTCTTTTTTGAGTTTTACCTGTATTGAAAGGTGGATCTATGTAAATAAGTTGAAAAGATTCATCATCAAGCTGAGTAATTACTTCTAAACTATCTCCTAAAAAAACTGTATCTTTAGTAATTGTATCCTTGCTATCTTTGACCTTAATATAGTTCAAAGTCAACCTTTTCCAGAAGATTTTGGTATTTGACCAATAGCTTGAGCAAATTGTTGCCTACAGGCCGCTCGCTCTTTGGCTGTATGGGCTTTTCCTAAACAAGTATTCAATTGAGAAATTTGCTGATGTTTTCCAGATAAAAAAGCAATGCTTGAGGCTATAAAAAATATAGAGATTCCAATTCCAACTAGTCCAAACAGTAGCCCTATTTGCGCTTGGGTTTTATTAGAAGCTTCACCTCTTTTGATCCTTTTCAAAGAAATAATTGCCAGAACAACAGTAACTAAAGAAAAAAGAGTTCCTATAACCCCTGCAAAAAGGAGGAGGAAGATACTAAAGGCTCCAAGTATCAAAGCAGATACGCCTAAAGCATTTGCCGACTTACTAGCTTTTGAAGGCAAATATGAATCCTTACTCATATGAGAGGTTGGAGAACTATCATCTGTTTCATTCATGTGCGCTCGCTTCAACACCTTCAACTATAAATATCGTCTGATCTCTAAATTTAACACTATAAAGATAGCAATATTAATTTAGGTTAGTAATTTAAAATCTTATCTATATCTAAATGATTCAAGAGCAATGTCAACTAGACCTAGTGTAGACATTTTTAATAGCTCTCAATTTCAATGCCTCCTATGAGAGATGTTTATTGAATTTCTGTTTTCAAATCAAGCATAGGGGTATTAATAATTTAATCTATCTGAAAGGAGCATTAAATGCCTTCTACAGAAACTATGAGTACTTCTACAGGTTCAACAGATACGATCGGAGATATAATCCTCCAAGATCATCAGGAAATAAGATCTCTTTTTGTAAAGTATGAACAATCTAGTATTTTAGATGAAAAATATGACATTATCCAAAAAGCTCGCACACTTCTTTTGCCTCATGAATCTGCCGAAGAAGAAGTTCTATATCCCAAACTTCGTAAAGAAGTAGCAGGGGGTAGCGAAATAGCAGATGAAAGGACTCAAGAAGAACAAGGAGCAGAAAAACTATTTAAAGAAATAGAAAATATGGATTCTTCTAGTCCTGACTTTATATCTGCTGCAGACAAACTGGTAGAAGAGGTGAGAAAACATGCCTCAGAAGAAGAAAGATATGTTTTGCCAGCTTTGATGCAAAGATTTAGTCAAAAAGAATTAATTGGGATGGGCAATGACTTTAAAAAAGCAAAAAGCTCAGCCCCAACCCATCCTCATCCTAATGCTCCGCATAAAGGAATTGGTAAAACAGTAGCCGGCAAAGTAGCAGCTACAATGGAACATCTCCAAGATAAAACATAGCCTATGTAACTATTTAAACAGATAAAGGAGCCTAAAGGCTCCTTTATCTG
>JAJYPT010000222.1 GCA_021795135.1 Actinomycetes bacterium | reverse complement strand
CGTAGTTACATATAAACCCATTGCTGGTCACGGCTATTACAATGCTTTAAATATGGATCAAGCAGGGGTAGCTCCTTTTATCCAAAATTCTTCTAATTTATTGAAAGAGTTAGAGTTTTTTTTATTAGAAGGTGCAAAACAAGCTGTAACTCAAGCAGAAGAATTATTCCAAAGTGATCCTATCGAACATGCAATAAAATTAATCGATACTACAAAGAAAGATATAAAAGAAACTATTGATTTTGTTTTGGAAGAGACTTTAGAAATAAATCATAACAAATCAGTCACGATGATAGAACAAGACTCAGAAGCTGTGGCATAAATCTTAAATAAGGTTGTACTTTGTTATTGGATAATTTAACTTTTCTTCTTAGCAATTTCCCCCATCTGCATCCATCTTCTAAATCTTTTTTATCAGCTGTAGGTGATCCTGGAAAAATTTGTCTTACCTTTGATGACGGTCCTGATGCAGAATCTACCCCTTGGTTTTTGCAAGCTTTGGATGAAGCTGGAGTAAAAGCTACTTTTTTTATGCTAGGTTCTATGGCTCAAGCATTCCCAGAGGTTGTCCAACAAGTGATAGAGGCTGGTCATGAGATTGGAATACATGGTTATAGCCACGAGGTATATATTTTCAAAACCCAAAAATCTTTACTTTATGACATTGCTAAAGCAAAAGGCATATTAGGAGATATGTGGGGTCAAGAACCTAAATGGTTTCGTCCCCCTTATGGATTGATTTCTAAAAAAGTCTACAATTGTGCCCTACAGACAGGACTAGAACCTATTTTATGGACAAATTGGGGTAGGGATTGGAAAATTGGTAGAACTACTTATGAAGTTTTACAAATAGCAACTCATAATCTTGCCCCTGGTGCAACTATTTTATTGCATGATTCTGACTGCACATCTGCTAGGGGGTCTTGGAAGACATCTTTGGATGCTCTTGTAATTTTGACCAAGTTTTTCAAAAGCTTAGGTTATGACATGACGACTTTATCTAATCATCTCAAATAAGTGATCAAGTTGTAGTTGGGCGCTCTAAAACCATATGTATTAGGTTCATATCCCAACCAAGCTCTTGGCTAGCTGTATCAAAGGCAAATCTATCTGTCATCCCACTGACATAGTTTATAGCTTGCTCTGTGGCCTCTTTAGACCCAGGGCTAGCAAAGGAACCAAAAGTTGAAGGTGTTTCGCTAAAATATTGAACTAGAGCAGTTACTATTGAGTAAATAATTTTTGATTGCAATTTTGATGCTGGCCTTAGATAAATTTGTTCTGTATTGAATTGTTTGAGAGCATCTAGAGCTTGAGCTAAATCTTGTTTCATACCAACTATTCCTGTTTGATTCATACAATCTATGACAGAACCAATAAATGTATTTAGTTGTTGATTTCGACTTGGACCTACTAAATCTAATATAATTTGGGGTATTTGGCGATATTGGACAATACCTGCTGTTAGGGCATCTTCTAAATCATGACAACAATAAGCAATCCGGTCGGCCCAACTGACTACTTCTGCTTCTAGGCTAGATGGAGTTGGTCTAGACCAAGAATGATTTCTTATCCCATCTAAGGTTTGTTTACAAAGATTCAATGGTAAAAGAGCAACATCGGCTCCCCATATAGCATGGTCAAACTCGCCTTGGGATAAATCGCTTAAAGCCTTTTCCCCAGCATGGCCCCCTGGAGCATGTCCACAGTCATGGCCTAGGGCAATTGCTTGGGTAAGATCAACATTTAGTCTGGTGGCTTTTGCTATAGAACTTCCAACTTGGGCTACTTCTAAAGCATGGGTAAGACGAGTGCGTTGATGATCTTTTGGAAAAGTAAAAACTTGGGTTTTTCCAGCCAGACGTCTAAAAGCTGAGCTGTGGAGAATTCTGTCTTTGTCTCTTTCAAAACAAGTTCTAAACTCATCAGCTTCTTCTGGTATTTTACGTTCCCCAGACCCAAGTGCTCTAGTTGCATTAGGGGATAATAATTGATCTTGGATATTTTCTCGCTCTAGACGTTTGAGGGGTCCTAGTGGTAATTGAACGACTAGAGGTTGGTCGTGTGCGGTTTGAATGTTGAAGTTATTTGTTTTTATTAGCAAAGCAAATGGTCCTATCTAAATTGATAAAAACTAAAACTATAAGGACTAAGGTTTTTATTTTAGGGAAAGATTTTAAAAGCTAGTATTATAATACTTTTTCGCTACGACAATCCAAGTTTAGTTGTTTTGGATATCTAGGGATATTTTTCGACCTACGATAATGGTGTTGTCTTTAAAATAAGGAGTCAATTTAGTGGAAGTACGCATTGGCGTAACTCAAAGCCCAAGAGAAGTTGAAATAGAACTAAGTGAAGGAACCGATACTGCAAAGATATCTAAGCAGATAGAAGATGTTTTGAAAGATGAAAAGGGAGTACTTTGGTTGACAGATCGCAAAGGTCGTACTATTTGTGTTCCTGGTTCTAAGATAAATTATATAGAAATTAGTTCTCGAGAAGAGCGCCGCGTGGGTTTTGCTCAATAAAACTGCCCTAGGCAATATTTAAATGTCAGAGTTGCTTGATAAAAGATTACTCTTTATAACTGGCAAAGGAGGGGTGGGCAAAACAAGTATTAGTACAGCTTTAGCTCTAGTGGCATCTGGACAAGGAAAACGAACTTTACTTTGTGAAATAGATGACAAAGGCGAGATAGCTTCTTTGCTAGGTGTTCCAAAGACTTCTTATCACCCAAAACAACTACAGCGGGATTTGTGGGTTATGTTGATGGAGACGGAGTCTTCCTTGAGAGAATACTTAAACTTTTACATAAGGCTGCCTTCTTCTTTGCCTCTTGGACCTTTGGCTAAAGCCTTTGATTTTATTGCAAGCGCTGCTCCTGGTGCTAAAGAGATTTTGACTATTGGAAAATTAACTCATGAAGTACATGAGAATAATTACGATTTAGTTATTGTAGATTCTCCCGCTACAGGACATGTTATGGGTAATTTGATAGCTCCAAAAGCAATTAATGATTTGATTAGTTTTGGCATGATCAAAGAACAAACCCAGTGGATGTTAGATATACTTTCAGATCCTTTTCAAACTGGGGTATGTGTAGTTACAACTCCAGAAGAAATGCCAGTTAATGAAACTATTGAATTGAGTAAAAAAATTATTTCAGATACTACAGTTCCTTTGGCTAGTGTAATAGTAAATAGGGTTCTGCCAGAACTATTTTCTAAAACCGAAAGACAAGTA
>JAJYPT010000221.1 GCA_021795135.1 Actinomycetes bacterium | reverse complement strand
GGCTATTGCTGGACGTAGTGCAAAAATCCAAAATATCAAACCGATTAAAGTCGGGGCAATAATGGGGATAATATATGGAGTTTTGGCTGGTATTTCTGTGTTTTTTAAAACTATTACCCGTGCTCAAATGCTCCAACAGCTAAAAGCGCTTCATTCAAATACTCCAACGCCAAAAGGAGCCATAACTAATGCCCTCCATACTGCTAATTCCCCAGTTGTACATCTTGTATCATTTGTTGCAATTATAGTTACATCTATTTTAGGTGGGCTAATAATTTCTGTAATTGGAGGCGCGATAACTAAAACTGATAATTCTGAAGCTATCTAACCAAGACTTCTCGAAATTAGTTTGGATTTTATATTGGATTCAATAGGAGGAACCATTCCTTTTGTTCAACTAGAAAAAGTATCTCGGATCTATAGGCAATCAAACCAAGAATTTGTTGTCCTAAAAGAAGTTACTTTCGACCTACAAAGAGGATCCTTTGTAGTTATTTTGGGACCTTCTGGAAGTGGCAAGTCTACTTTATTACACCTCTTGGGAGGAATGGATAGACCTTCGAGTGGACTAGTCAAAGTAGATGGAGCCGACATTAGCAAGTGGAAATCAGATCAACTGTCTCAATATAGAAGGACCAAAGTAGGTTTTGTATTCCAGTCTTATAACTTATTAGCTTCCCAAAGTGCTTTAGAAAATGTTACCTTGCCACTGTTGGCCTCATCTGTTGCTAAATCAGATCAACATAGTAAAGCTATGGAGTTATTAAAAAGAGTTGGACTAGAAGAAAAAGCCAACTTGAAAATAAACCAACTTTCAGGTGGACAAGCACAACGAGTAGCAATCGCTAGAGCACTTGCAGCCAATCCAGATATAATCCTAGCTGATGAACCCACAGGTAATTTAGATAGCGCTAGTGGCCAACAAATTATGACACTGCTTGCATCTTTGGTTCGAGATGAAGGTCGCTTGGTTATAGTTGTCACCCATAATGAGGAATTTATCCCACTAGCTGATAGAGTTATTCGCCTTAGAGATGGCCAAATTCAATCTGATGAAGCCAAGGCTAATATGGTTCCTGTTGAAAAACATACAACAGATGCTCATTCTGGCAAAAGTCGTTCTATTAGGGTTTTATCTTTGTTTAATCTTGCTCGAAAAGCTATAACAACTAGGCTTGCAAGAAGCATCCTTACAAGCCTTGGAGTAGCTATTGGGGTAACAATGATGGTGTTGTTGATAGGAATAGGTGCAGGTATCAAAGCAAATGTAGTCAAAGGAATTTCCTCTTTGGGCCCTTTGACTATGATTCATGTTACCCCAAAAGTAGCTTCTAATTCCTTTGGCCCTCCAGGATCAACTGCTCTTGGAACTCAAGTATCTAGTCCTATTACTTCTAAGACTTTGTCAACTTTGTCACATTTATCAAATGTAAGGGGAGCTTATGTGGCTGCAACATATTTTGCAACCATTGGTTCTAAATCTAACTCCGGGCAATCTCTTGTTTTGACTGGGCTTGCTCCTAAAAATTTGTGGTCAATAAAAGGCATTTTGCCAAAGCTAAAGGCTGGGCATTTTCCCAATGGTTCCCAAGGCGTTGTCATACCTTTATCTTTAGCTAAATCTTTGGTCCCCACATCATCTAAAGTCTCTTCTTTGTTAGGTCAAAAAATCAATATTAGAGCTACTTTTCAACCAGGCTCGTTTGGACCAAGCGGAATCACCCCTACGCCTAGTTATACCCAAACTATGATTATAAGAGGATTTTCTAGCAGTGGCTCTAGCGGCTATATTAGTTATTCAAGTGCCATGAGTTGGGCAAAAATATTTGCAAATGATAGTAAAACCCTTCATTATCCTGGGGTAAATGTAATATCTAAAACTCTATCTAGCGTTAGGCCTTTAGTTAAAAAAATTACCAATATGGGATATAACGTTGTCTCGTTGGATACAACACTCAAATCAATTAGTACTGCATTTTCTTTTCTCGAAGCTGGACTTGGTGCTTTAGGAGGAATTGCTTTGGTAGTAGCAGGGCTGATGATTGGAGTAGTTATGTCAATGTCTGTGCTAGAAAAAAAACGAGAAATAGGAATACTTAGAGCCATTGGTATTAGGAGAAAAGATGTTTCTCGCTTGTTTTTATCTCAAGCTTTTATCATTGGTCTTTTTGGTGGAGTGGTTGGGGTAATAGTTGCAGATGGTGCTGGAAGTATCATAAATGCAATTGTTCAAAATTTTTCTCATTCTAAAGCATCTATTTTTGGGCTTCCTTGGTGGCTTATTCTTCTAGGAATTGCATTGGGTGCGGGATCTTCTGTTTTAGCAGGACTTATTCCGGCTCGACGTGCTGCTTCTTTAAATCCAGTAGATGCCTTACATCAAGAATAAATATCTTTGTGAAGCTACCAAGTTATAAGACGGGATACAAAACCTACTTTAGTTCTTCTATGTTGAGATAGTTGATCTGATTTCCACTTACTAATGTCGACTCCATAACTTTGGCTAGTCCACTCGAAGGTCTATCGATTCCTCCAAGAGGTGTAATAAAGTAGGCTTTGTTTTTTTGCTCTGATGCTATCTTTAGAAGATTTCAATAATTCCGAAGTTAAAACTTCACTAAAAATCTCTTTAGATGGTATTTGAGTCTTCAACTTTGGTTGCTGCTCCTGCGATTGCAGTAATTATTACCCCGATTAAAACCGCTACTACCACAGCTACTACAAATGATACAAGATGCACAATTGGGGAATTAGCTGTATGGAGGGCATTAGTTATGGCTCCTTTTGGCGTTGGAGCATTTGAATGAAGCGCTTTTAGTTGTTGGAGCATTTGAGCACGGGTAATAGTTTTAAAAAACACAGAAATACCAGCTAAAACTCCATATATCAAACCCATGGTAGCTCCGACTTTAATCGGTTTGATATTTTGGATTTTTGCACTACGTCCAGCAATAGCCAAAACCACTGCCCCTAAAACTTCTATAATTATCCCCACAAAAGACAACGCACTTTGTTCTTTGGAAGGCAAAAACGAAAGGAGTAAAACTAGAAATCCAAAAAGAGCAGATAATTTATAATAAAAACTAATAGGTTTATTCATATTTGACGACCTTCATCTTTTAATTCATTTTTAAGGTATTTCATGTACAAGCAAAAATATACCAATCATTGCCTTAGGAGAAATGTTATTTATACCTATTTATTTAACAAGATGTCCCAACAAAAATAAACTGTCTGTTTTTTTATGCGGTTGTGTGCCAATAGT
>JAJYPT010000220.1 GCA_021795135.1 Actinomycetes bacterium | reverse complement strand
GGCATCTTTTTTTATAATAGCAAAAAATCTAAAGCTATTCTGGAGTCAATAGCTGTTGAAACTTTCAAATTTGATATCTGATGGAATTAAATATCATACTTAGATAATTACGTTTTTAATTTTTTCTTATATAAGTTATTTGTTTAATTCTATTTTTGTTTAACAATTCAGGCATAATTAGTAAAGATGTTCTAATAGATCCAAAATTTAGAACTATACAAAGAAGTTTGACTTGTTTCCAACCCTTTTGTTTTTATAACCCAAACAAAGGGTCTGGTAGCTGTTGAAAATATTCAAGGAGATAGAAATTATAAAAAATTTCACTAGGCTTGACAGTATGCAAAGGTCTTGAAGTGCGACTTCTACTTGCAATAACTATAGGTATTTTAGCCTTACTGGTAATTTATTTTTTCTTCTCTAAATATAAAAATCCAAGGAATTCAATAAAGTCTGAAAATATTGAACCAGATAAGATGAAAAACAAGCCAGAGCCTTTGGGTGATTCAAATATAAAAATATCTGAATCAAGATTGGCTCGTAGCCTTGATGCCATGCAACAAGGTGTGTTGATTTATGACGAAAACTGCCAAGTTATTTTTACTAACTCTAAAGCAAAATCACTAATGAAACAAGATCCAGGAGAAGAAGTAGCCCTTCATGCTGTAAATGAACTAGTTGGGTTAGCTGCTTCTGGAATTCCTGGAGAAAGAACTCTAGATCTATATGGACCCCCAAGAAAAACTCTAAATATAAGAGCCCATAGCATTGATGATGGAAGATTATCGCTGGGAATCATAGCAATAATAGAAGATATATCTGAACGCCGAAGACTTGAGTCAGTCAGACGAGATTTTATCTCTAATGTAAGCCATGAACTAAAAACCCCTATAGGAGCATTAGCTTTATTGGCAGAAACTCTAACCACAGAGACCGAACCAATAGTAGCTCAAAGACTAGCAGACAGAATCCATGCTGAGGCTTTTAGAATTAGCAGAGTAATTGAAGATCTTTTAGACCTTACTCGTATAGAAGCTGAAGAATCTCCTCCTAGAGATCCAATTCCTGTAGGTCTCATAATGGCAGAAGCAATCGAAAGAGTGCGGCCTGTAGCAGAACAACAAAAAGTTGGCTTAGACGTTGAAGAGCCGCCTCCTGAATTGACAGTACTAGGTGATCGACGACAATTGGTAAGTGCTCTTTTTAATTTATTAGAAAATGCAGTTAAGTATTCAGTCGAACCTAAAAAAGTTGAATTTAGAGCCATAAATAATGACAATTTTATTGATTTGACTGTAAAAGATCGCGGACTGGGCATTCCCTCTAAAGATTTGGAAAGAATTTTCGAACGCTTTTATAGAGTAGATCCTGGCAGGGGAAGATCCACTGGGGGTACTGGTTTAGGTCTTGCAATAGTTCGCCATGTAGCAAATAATCACCAAGGAGAAGTACTTGTAGAATCCCATGAAGGCCAAGGTTCTACTTTTACTTTGCGCCTTCCACGTCAAAGTTTCAAAGGAGTCAAATGAGTTCTTCTCAAGTTAATATACTAATAGCAGAAGATGAAGATTCTTTTATAGAAGCTTTAGTAATAGGGCTAAAAAGAGAAGGGTTCTTGGTTACAGTTGCAAGAGATGGCGAAGAGGCTTTACGGCTTTTCGAAGCAACCCATCCTGACTTGTTATTGCTGGATATTATGTTGCCTAAAATTTCTGGCTTAGATGTCTGTAAAGAAATTAGAACTCATTCTACAGTGCCGATCATTATGGTTACTGCAAAAACAACTGAAATAGATACCGTAGTCGGGCTAGAAGTAGGCGCAGATGACTATGTAACCAAACCTTACAGATTGCGAGAACTTGTAGCTAGAATACGAGCTGCTCTTAGAAGAGCTCCTAGAACTATGGATGAACATAGTTCTAGTGAAGATTTACTAAAAGTTGGAGATGTTGAACTTGATCCTCTTCGACATGAAGTCAAAGTCCGCGGGCAAGAAGTAAAACTCCCTCTAAAAGAATTTGAGCTGTTAGAACTACTTTTACTAAATGCTGGAAGAGTCCTAACACGAGAAACCCTAATCGATAGAATTTGGGGTTCGAATTACGTTGGAGACACTAAAACCCTAGATGTTCATATAAAAAGACTCAGAACTAGAATAGAACAAGATCCTTCTGTACCATCGTTAATAATAACCATACGAGGATTAGGATATAGATACGAAAAACAACGTTCGTAGATAAAAACAAAATAATACTTTATTTTTCATCAAGTTATTACAAGCACCAAAATACCTATATCATCTTAACTACATCGAATTTTAATACAATAGTTAGAAATAACCTCCCTATCGATTAAAGGTTTAGAAATGACAATATTAGATACCCCAACTTCCCAAGAAAAACCAAAGCAAAAGTGGATGACACCAAAAAAATGGGTTTTAGCTTTTATTATAGTAATGCTTCTAGCAAGTCTTGGTTTAGATGCTCAAGCAAAAAGTACAATAAACCAAAAGGCTGCTGATTTCCACTCATTTGCTGTTACGCTCAAATACGAAGTTCAAACCTGTAATGGACCTCGCTCTCAAGGAGCTCAAGCCTATCATCAGGCTCTTTTAGGTCACATGGCTGCTTCTACTGCAATCAATATCTTAACTACAGCTGAGGCTCAATGTACACCTGTAGGAAATAATAACCTTTATAATATGGATACCACGACCATACCAGGTAATCTTAGCAATCTTCATTTAGCCAAAGCTATCAACTATATGAATTCATGGACTTTTTTATCAGCAGCAGCAAGCTTGATCGATATGAAAAACATAATTATCAATCACCATAATACATTAGCAATTCAGGATCTAAAGAACAAAGAACAACAGATGAAAATTCAATCCAAGCAAGCTCAGCTTATATTGAATCAAGCAGCTAAAAAAGTTCATGGCACTAACGTTAATTTAAATATCCCTTGAAAAATAACCGCTCTCATTGATATAGTTTTAGTTCCATAACAATCTAAAAATAAAATACGAGTAAAACAATAAGCATTTGTTTGAACTAAAGTATTCAAAACCAAAAAATAGCTCTTCAATTAATTTACAAAAATGGGGTCGGGGTGGAAAGCCCATGACTTTAGTTCTGCATTGTAGAACTCCGCTCGGACCTAGGTCCGAGGAAATGATGCTCCCAAAAGACAGCTGTATAAATGACACAAGTTCGCTATAACTACCGATTGAGAGTGAGTCCGCCTCAAGATGGCCTACTCCAAGGGGTATTT
>JAJYPT010000219.1 GCA_021795135.1 Actinomycetes bacterium | reverse complement strand
TGGGGGCTAAATGACTCAAAAAAAAGCTAAAGTCCTTTTGCTATCTGGCCCAAATCTTGGGCTTTTGGGTACAAGACAGCCCGATATTTATGGCTTGGATACCTTAGATGATTATGTTGAAAAAGCACGACAAGTTGGTCTAGAAAACAATATAGAAATAGTAGATTTTCAATCAAATCATGAAGGTGATTTAGTAGATATTATAGGAAAAGCTAACCAATTTTATGAAGCTATAATTATAAATCCTGGAGCTTTGACCCATTATGGTTGGTCACTACATGATGCTTTGGTTGCTTTTGAAGGAATTGTTATCGAACTACATATATCAAATCCAAATGCTAGAGAACCATGGAGACACACCTCTGTTGTTTCTCCAGTTGCAAAAGGGACTATAGCTGGATTTGGAAAAATTGGCTATGAACTAGCTGTATTGGCAGTTGCTAAAATGATTGATCAAACAAACAAAAATGGAGATTAAATTGGATTGGAAAGCTTCAACTCAACCACCTATGCAGACCCAAAGCAGGATTTCTAATTTAAAAAAACAAATGCAAGAGATAAATTGCCCAGCTTTGATCGTAACCAATTTAGCTAACATATTTTATTTAACTGGTTTTAGTGGCTCTGCTGCAATGTTGGGTATTTTTGAAGATGAAGTTGTGTTTGTAACAGATGGGCGTTATAGGTTTCAATCAGAACAAGAACTCCACGAAGCATCAGTAAAGGCTCGTATTGAAATTGGAGGTCCCAAGCTACAACTTGAGACTTTGGCAAAAGCAGCTAAGTCTCAAAAAGTTATTGGACTAGAAGCAGATCATATAAGTTGGAGCTTATATGACAAATTACAAAAAGAAATTTTTCCAGATTCAAATTTAATTCCAACTTCTCAATTAGTGGAGCGTTTGAGGAAAAAGAAAGACTCTGGTGAGCTATGGAGAATTTCACAAGCTTGTCAAATAGCAGATAAAGCGCTAAAACAAGTTTCTCCCATGCTTTTCCAGGGAATTTCTGAGCTAAATTTTGCATCTGCTTTGGATTACCAAATGAGATCTTTTGGAGCTTCAGCAATAGCTTTTGACACAATTGTAGCAGCAGGACCAAATGGGGCGAAACCTCATGCTAAACCAACTGAAAGAATTATTGAGCCAGGAGAATTAATAGTTATAGATTTTGGCGCTACATATATGGGATACAGAAGTGATATGACTAGGACCCTATGTATAGGAGAGCCAAAAGATCCTATGTTGAAAAAGATGTTTGAAGTTGTACAAGATTCCCAAAACGCAGGTCTTCAAGCAGTAAGGCCAGGTATAGAGGCTCAAGATGTAGATAAAGCTTCAAGAGATGTTATAGCTGAAGCTGGCTGGGAAAAAGCATTTATGCACAGCACTGGACATGGAGTTGGTATTGATATTCATGAAGCTCCAGGGGTTAGTCAAAATTGTACTGATATACTAGAGTCTGGTTTTGTGATTACTGTTGAACCTGGGGTATATCTAGAAAATCTAGGTGGGGTTCGAATCGAAGATACAGTCGTAGTTACCGATCAAGGCTTTGAATTCCTTACTCAATATCCAAAAGAACTTATTATTCAAAGTTAAATCTTTGCAATTTCAGGAGCAATTATGGCTTTCTCAACGAATGACTTAAAAAATGGAATGACACTAGACCTGCCCGAAGGCCTTTTTTCAGTGGTTGAATTTCAACATGTCAAACCTGGAAAAGGTGGAGCCTTTGTCAGGACTAAGATAAAAAATCTCAAAAATGGAGCAGTAATAGATAGGACTTGGAGAGCTGACGAAAAGATCGAACAGGCCATTATCGACAAAAGAGAAATGCAGTTTTTGTATCGAGATGGGCAGCACTATGTTTTTATGGATAATGTCTCCTATGACCAACTCCAAGTTGAAGATTCTGCCTTAGGTAACTCGTCTAAGTTTTTAAAAGAAGGCGATTCAGTTACTTTGAGTATGTATAAAGATGAAATAGTAGGCGTTGATTTACCTGCAGCTGTAGAACTTAGCGTTACCCAAGCAGATCCAGGACTCCAAGGAGATCGAGTATCAGGAGCTCGCAAGCCTGCTACTTTAGAAACTGGCCTTGTGATCCAAGTACCTCTTTTTGTAGGTCCAGGGGACAAAGTAAAAGTTGATACTCGTAGCGGCGAATACATAACTCGTGTCTAGTATTGTTGGTCGATCCAATTATGCAATTAGCTGTGAGTAATTCTGAATTTGAACCCAATACTGTGCGAAAAGGATTTCGTTCTCAAGCACGAGAAAGAGCTCTGTTGGTTATCTATGAAGCACAAGCTAAAGATATTGCAATCTCAGAGTTATTAAAAGAATTTCCACTTGAAGTAAATGACTTTGTGGCTGAATTGCTAGCGGGTGTTGAACAGCACAAAGATGAATTAAATAAACTCATTGCTGCTAATTCTATTGATTGGTCTCTAGATAGGATGCCATGGATAGATTTAATAGTATTGCAATTGGCAGCTTTTGAATTAAAGTACCATCTAGAGGTTCCTATTCCTACGATTATTTCTGAGGCTGTAGAATTGGTAAAAAGTTATTCTACAGAAGACTCTCGCCGTTTTGTAAATGGAGTTTTAGCCTCTATTGCCAATGAGGTAAGAAACTAGGTTATAACGATACAAGACTGCCAATCAAATTTTTACTAATCAAATTGGCAGTACTTGTAAGGTTTGAGTAGGCCAATATAATTCTTAGTGCTACACCGATAAGCTCTTTGGCCCAATAACAGCCTCATCTAGATCAACTGTCTGCTTTTAGCATTTCTATATCTATATCTATATCTATCCAATCTTGTTCTCTGGCTAATTTAGTTTTGAAGATTAGTAGCGTTCCATATTGGGATATTAGTTTGTGCAAATGCGGTGTGGTGTGCGCCTAATCTTGCGCAAATTGGCTATGGCACTAGAGTAGTTAGACCTAGCTACATTAGCTAGGTCTTTGTTAGAATCTTTCTTTGAAACTTTTTCTTGCAACTTTTGCATATTTAAATATCTTTTAGGTTGTGTTGTCTCTCTTTTATGGGTTTCAACACCTATGGCTCTAATTTTAGTACTGAAGCCTCATTGGTAAGGATTCTAATAACTTGACAATTATTAAAGGTTTGTAGTGTTTGCAGGTTTTATACCAATTGTATTAGTCACCAGCGGTAAGATGACGTCCAGGAGAACGAGCTAATAATTCACGTGCTGTTTGAATATGATAGCGAGCTAGAGCCTCTGCGCGATCTCCGTCTCGGTCAATAATTGCATCCATTATCTGTTG
>JAJYPT010000218.1 GCA_021795135.1 Actinomycetes bacterium | reverse complement strand
TTGCATAGTAGTTATAACATTGACCTTGATTTATTGCTTTTGTGTACTTATAAAAAAGGCCATATTCAGTAACTACATTCATAGAATCTCCTTAGCTGTAAGCATCTGCATGAAAAATAAAAGACGGAAATTTTTAAAAACAACTTCGTCAATGTCTAAAGTAATAAAAATTTATTACAGCTTTGTATCAAGATTATAATTACTGTGTTAATTGAAAAACTTCTACCGATCTGAGCTAATTTTTCAATACAATTCTGATTAACAGCTAATAATATTCAAATTTTTATCTTTATTATTAACTAAATTAGCTCTTGCAATTACAAAAAATTAAATCTGTAGATAAGTTATTGCTTCTTTGATTCTAGTTATCAACAAAGACTAAGAATAATTAATAATTAACTAGAACTAAAAATAAATCTCAAAAAGGAAAAAGAAGTCTTCAAGATATCTTGTTCTTGGGTAAATAGATAAAACTGAATACTAACAATGTAGAGAAAGGATCTGTTTTTATATTAAACTTATATTTTATAAGGTTAAAAAACAAATTCTTGGGCTTTACACACAAGGTATAAACGATAAAAATAAAAAAATTGGAGTTTTGCTATGACCACAGGATCAGATATCCAATCCCAAAACAACCCAGAACAAAAATCTATTTCTCGAGCAGCCAAAGATAGCCTAAAATCCCAAAATCAGACAATTTCTGTTCCAATTATCGGACAATTACATCTTCCTCCTGTTGAAGACTTAGCTTGGTATGCAGGTATAGGCATCTTAGGAGTTAGTGGATTGATAGACTGGCCCATTTTAGGAGTGGTAGTAACAGGTAAAATCCTAAGTGAAATTAAAGGAAATAAAATCATTAGTAATTTTGGATCTTCTTTAGAAGAGGCAAGCTAATTTAGATTTAGTATCAATTGGGCAAACAAATATCTTCTTTGGATTTTGTCTTTTATTTACTACTCCCACGACTAAAGTCGTAGGATTCTAGGACTTCGGTAGTTATAGCGAACTTGTGTCATTTATGTGGCTGTCTTTTGGTTTTCAACATAGCGGCGAACATAGCTTAGGTGGGTTTCGCCAATGCAACTACGGGTGGAGTGATCTTGTTGAAAGATCGATGTCTTGTTGAAAGATCGATACGCCATAGTTGTAAGTCTAGACCCCCGGTGTGACACTTTCGCGGGCCATAAGCCCGAGAAAGTGTCTACAACGCAGAACTAAAGTCATGGGATGTAGAACCCCGACCCCATTTGGTAAATTTATTTTATCCAAAAGTTAGTAGAAATCCTTAATAAAATATTCTAGGCTAAGACCAAGAAGCAATGAAAAGGACTTGGATAATGCCAAATTTAAAATTTAATGACATAGTTCATTTAGGATTATCGGTTTCAAATTTAGATGCAAGTATTAAATGGTATGAACAAGTTCTTGCATTGCAACTTGTAAACAAAATGGATTTAGCCGATAGATCCGTTGCCTTTGTTGTCAATAGCTCAACTGGATTAGTTATAGCACTTGCCCAGCATAGCCAAGGTATAAAAGGTGACTTCAACGAAATGCGAACAGGGCTAGATCATATTGCCTTTGGGGTTGAATCCAAAGATGATCTAGATGCTTGGGAATCGCATTTTTCTTCCCTTGGAGTAGTTCATTCTCCTGTTTCTCATATGGAAATAGGATCAGTTTTAGTATTTAGAGATCCAGATAATATTCAGCTAGAGATGTTTTGGAGAAATCCGAGCTAGGTGTTGATCTTATTAAAACCTCATACACCAAGGTTTTGTAACTTATTTGTAAGAAGAAGACTCTTCCCAAAGATTGATATTTACTCCATTGGAGAATTTATCAATCTCTGCTAATTCGTCTTGGTCAAAATGAGTATTTTCTAAAGCAGCTATATTTGCTTTAAGTTGTTCAATATTTCGTACCCCTATCAAAGCTGAAGTAATTCTAGGATCTCGCAAAACCCAAGCAATGGCCATTTGAGGTAAAGTTTGCCCTCTTTTCTTAGCTATACCTGAAAGAGAACGTACTTTTTCTAGGTTTTGTTCATTTAGCATAGTTTTATCCAAAGAACTAGAATCAGCGGCTCTAGATTGATCAGGTATCTCAGAAGAAAGATATTTTTCGCTAAGTATTCCTTGGGCTAGAGGAGAAAACGCAATGCATCCTACCCCATGGGTTGATAACACATCCAAAAGAGCTTCTTCTATCCATCTATTTAATATTGAATAAGATGGCTGATGGATAAACAAAGGTGTTCCAAGATCTTTCAAAATAGCAATTGCTTCAAGGGTCTTTTCAGCTGAATAAGAAGAAATCCCAGCATATAAAGCTTTGCCAGAACGAACAGCTGTATCTAAGGCTCCCATGGTTTCTTCCAAAGGAGTATTTGGATCAAAACGATGTGAATAAAATACATCTACATATTCCAAACCCATTCTAGACAAACTTTGATCCAAACTAGAAAGTAGGTATTTTCTAGAACCCCAATTACCATAAGGTCCTGGCCACATATCGTATCCTGCTTTGGTAGATATAAATAACTCATCTCTATACCTACCAAAATCACGCCTTAGTACCTCTCCAAAGGTTTCTTCAGCCGACCCATATGGAGGTCCGTAATTGTTAGCAAGATCAAAATGAACAATACCATTATCAAAGCCATACCGTAATATATTGCGAGTATCTTCTAATGGTTTAGTAGATCCAAAATTTTGCCACAACCCTAAGGAAATAGCAGGAAGCAAAATTCCGCTGTTGCCACTACGACGATATTGTAACTTCTCATAACGATTAGCTTTGGCATCATAAATTGTCGGTATCATAATTTGCTATTTCCTATCAGCATATAGCCTCCATAAGGTTCCCATCGCTTCTACTACACGATTATGGTTCTGATCTATCTTTTAAGATTTATCCATCTTGAGAATAATCTTAACACTCAAGCGCAATCAATTTAGATTATAAGTGTCCAGGATTTTCTTGGCTAAAAAGAATAAACCAAAGAATGATTCTTGGAAAGAGAAAATAATTATTAGATAGCCTTATTATAAATAATACAAAAACAAAAGAGGTACTAATATCGGTTGTCTAGTAATAGTGATGGTCTTCCCCTATAAACAACTTTTACTACGAAACCAATTATAATCCGGGGCCTTTCGGACACTTGGACAAGTATAAAGTCGTTCTTATATAATTTGTCCCTATTGCAACCATCCCGTTTTAGAAGAATAGACGTCAAATGAATTTGAAACAGAATCTAAAGCAATATTTCAAATATTGATGATCAATATAGAAA
>JAJYPT010000217.1 GCA_021795135.1 Actinomycetes bacterium | reverse complement strand
ATTGCTTAGATTGTCTATCCATAATTTTGCAATTTCTCTAACATCTGCTGCTCGTTGTTGTAAATAAGGATCAGCAATAGCTTCTAAGGTATGAGCAAATTTCTCACTAGCTTGGACAATTGCACTTATTGGATCTTGTTTTTGGCTAATTAGTGTTTCAATTGAAGATAAAAGCTCTGGATCTTCTAGCATAGCTTGTTGGGCTAGCAATATATCTTTACCCGTTGTTGTAACACTTGCAGCTTTTTCTAGTGTTTGAATTGCTTTTTCTTTTGCTTCGTAAATAGTTGAATTTATTTTCAATTCTTGAGATTCTAAATAAATATATACATAGCCTTTAGTTATTCCATTGGATAATGTTTCGCAGCTATATAACATATTTACTCCAAATCAACAAAAATATTTGAGCCTATTTTAGAAAAAAATATTTTTTTCTAAAATAGGCTTTACAACGCCTTCTACTATGATTCATAATGTTGTTCAAAGTCAACAAAAATTTTATTTTAAATCTTTTAAGCCTTGGCAAAGAATTGGAGAGCCTGGTGATTACTCATTAGTGAGGATCACCAGGCTTTTTTTATTACTAGTACTGGGGAAAAGTGTGATTGTTATTATTGGGGCAGGTGCAACTGGATTGGGGATAGCTTGGGATCTTGTCCTTAGAAAAATTCCAGTTACAGTTGTTGAACAAAACGGAATAGGTTTTGGTACTTCTGGACGTTTTCATGGTCTATTACACAGTGGTGCTAGATATGTTGTTACAGACCCAACAACTGCTTCAGATTGTATGGATGAAAACTCTATCTTACGCAACGTTGCACCTAGTGTTATTGAACCTACAAATGGCCTTTTTGTCAGAGTCTTAGATGATGATCCAGCCTATGAACAATCTTGGCTCCAGGGGTGTCAAAGGGCTAATATTGAAACTCGTTTGTTGTCAAAGACCCAGATGGAAGACTTTGAGCATATAAATAAGACAATAAGTTCAGCCTATTTAGTTCCTGATGCTGTAGTCGAAGGATTTGGATTACTCCAACTACTTAGCAAAGCAATTGTGGCAAAAGGAGCAACTTTACTTACCAACCATAGGCTCAAAAGTATCTCTATTAGTGCTAATGAGGTAAATGGAGTAGATATTGAAGGCTCTAATGGTAGTTTTCACCTAGCTTGTGATGCAGTGGTAAATGCTGGTGGTCCTTGGGCATCTGAAATTAGTAAGTTATTTCAAGATCCCATATCAATGCATCTGGCTTATGGATTAATGATCATTTTTGCCAATAGGAAATTAGATGTAGTTCTAAATCGATTAAGGCCCCCAGGAGATGGGGATATTTTTGTACCTCATCAAAAAGTAACAATTTTTGGAACTACAGACATAGACCAAAGCGACCCACAAGCTCCAAAAGTTGATCAAGCAGAAGTCATAAGACTTATGACTTTGGGAAAACAACTCATACCAGAGTTAGATTCTTGGAGAGTACTTAGAGCTTTCAATGGAGTAAGGCCTCTATATGAACCTTTGGATTCAATCTCAAATAGTTCTCGCCAAATCAGTCGAGACTACAAACTTATCGATCATCATCTTCAAGGAGGTCCATCTGGAGCTTTTTCTATTGTAGGAGGAAAACTAACAACTTTTCGACTCATGGGAGAAAAAACTGGGGATTTGGTAAGTAAATATTTAAATGTTTCAACTTCTTGTCTAAGCAGTCAAATTCCAATAGATTCTACAAAACCTAAGCTTGTAAAAAATGATACTTCTACTGTTTTGTGTGAATGTGAAGACATAAGAGAACAAAAACTTAGAAGTATTGATGGATCTATAGATGACTGGAGAATAGAAACTTGGTTTGGCATGGGTCCTTGTCAGGGGACATTTTGTGCTCATCGAGTTGTTGGTTTGTATCATCAAATATATCCTGAGAAAAATTTTGAAGACGAACTAGCCCATTTTCGTCAAGAAAGAATAAAAGGCATGTTGGATGTAGTGTGGGGGTCAAATGCAAAACAATTTGTTCTCCAACAAGCCATACGATTTCAAAGTTTGGCAGAGTAATGAGACAACTAAATGAAACAACCATCATTGGAAGAGGCCCTGCTGGACTATTGGCAGCTTCTTTGATAGCTAGAAGAGATGAAAAATGTTTAATTGTTTCTGATAATCAAGGAAGTCTTGGACTTTGGAGTGCAAATTTTGACTTTTATTCTCCACAAAATACTATTAGAGACCCTTGGGGATATATTGAATCTTTTCCTATAAAGATTTCTAGAACCCAATGGTCTAACTTGTGGTCTATTTTTAGCTCAATACTAAAAGATGCAAAGGTTGAACTAAATCCAATTCCTGAGCACAATCTTTGGACAATAACTTGTACAGGAAAACCTAAATCAGTATTTATGGTTCCTAAATGGCAATACGTTAGTTCTCATCTAAGTGAGGTAATCTTTATTGGCTTTGAAGGATTAGCTGATTCCATGGCTGCTTTGCAGTGTGAAAATTATAAAAATCTAACAGGTTCTAACTCAAGTTATTATCAAATTCCCAAACCTAGTCAATATAGCAATAGTTGGGGATCTTTGAGATGGGCTAGTTATTTTGACACCGATGAAGCTATGAAATGGTTAATTCCTCATCTTCGAAAAGCTGTTGGAGGACTAGATACTACTTGGCCAGTTTTACTTCCCCAAGTATTAGGAAGACGTTTTGTAGAAAAAAATTTACGCCTTCTTAGAAAAGTCCTAAGGCGACCAGTTTTTGAATATCCTTTACTTTCTCCTTCAATTGGCGGTCTTAGAGTCCAAGATCGTTGGGAATGGTCTCTAAGACAACAAGGAGTTGGCTTTTTGACTGGAAAAGTAACAGGTATTGCTCCAGGCGGATTGATAAGTCTCAATGACGGACGTAGCTGGAAAACTGATCGAATAATTACAGCAACTGGAGGAGTATTAGGCGGAGGAGTAGAAATTGATCCCTATGGCAAAGCTTATGATTCCACCAACCCAACTAAGACTGGGCTAGTAAAAATTGAAAAAGATATTCAAATTCAATGGGAATCTTCTCCCCTAGAGGATCTAGTTATAACTGCAGGGGCTCAATGTATAAATTGGAATCCCAATAGAGATTCCAATGGAGGAGCAATGATACTTGCAACAGTTGCCAAAGGATTGGGAATGACAAAAGGATCAAGACAAAACAATGAATTTTAAAAAGTAATATCATGTGGAAAAACGAAGATGCTTGTATTAAATGCTCTATTTGTATAAGTGCTTGTCCAGTTTATGCTCAAGATATGAACTTTGCAGGCCAGAT
>JAJYPT010000216.1 GCA_021795135.1 Actinomycetes bacterium | reverse complement strand
TTTCAATTCTTTTATCCAAGGAACCATATCTGGTGAAATAGTTTGAGAATTAGGCTTAGATGGAGGAGTGATAAATTTATTTATAATTTCTTCATCTAAATTTGTAGCAAGAGTTGAGGTAGATAATTCAGATGGAGGCAGGATTATGCAGTCTCTTATTAAATATGATTGAGTCTTTGAATCTAACCTATTAGGTTCTGTAGTTTCTTGAGGACCTTTGGTAACGACCCAATTGTGGGTTGTATCAAAACTAGGTTGAGCAGATTTTATGATTGTTGTTAGTTCTGTAGCCCATTCTTTTCCGGTTTTGTATCTATCTTTGGGATCGGTTGATAAACTACGGCGGAAAAAATCAGCTAAAGGTTTATCTATATCCACTGTGGGCTTTATGTCATTTTTTTGTAATACTTGGGTAATTGGTGTACCAGTGGAATTCATATTAAATGGACATCTTCCATGGAGTGCTTCCCATAGAGAAACAGTCAAACCCCATAAGTCATCTGCGCTACTTGGATCCTTGTTGTCCCATCTTTCGGGAGATAAATATGGAGGACTACCTATCACCCCCTCTTGGGTGTAACGAGCTTCTCCTGCAAGAAGGGCTATTCCAAAATCGGCAAGAAGAAGTCTTTCCCCATCAAATAAAAGATTTCCTGGTTTGATATCGCGGTGAAAAATACCCTCGTTGTGGATGGTATCCAATGCAAGAGCTACTGGGATAAATAATTCAATAGCTTGAGTAGCATCAAGATGACCTTGGTTTTTGATTATAACCGCCAAGGATCCTTGACTAATAAATCGCATAGATATCCAAGAGTTTTCATCTGTATCTTTTGCATCATAGACAGGTACAATTGCAGATTGAGATATATGTTCCAAACGAGCTAGAATATTTAATTCGGCTTTAAACCTATTCCAAGCTGATTCGATGACTTCGTCATTTATTACTTTTAATGCTACTTGGCGACCTAATGAAAGCTGTTTTGCCCGATAGACCCTAGAAAAGCTACCCCGGCTTATAAGCGTTTCAATCTCATATCCTTCAATATTTGGTAAAGTCATTACAAACAAGACCCGTAGCTAAAAGCGTTTAATTGTTTAGCTAAAAAATAATAAAGTGACCCAGATCGTTTTATGCTAAGACATATAGATGTTTTTATAGCTTTTTTATTATTGTTACTAATAACCCAAGCAATAATATCTTTTGAAATTCTTGCTTTTTTGCGATCAGTAGCCATTGACATTCCTTTGGTCCAAAACTTTACCCAGCTTTTGTAAAAAGTAGGATTTTTATATAATTTTGTTTTCAATATTTTTTGTTACTTGTATCTTGATTGGATGAAGCTAAAGATGATCAAGCCAATAAGAATTGTGTTGCATTATTTTAGCCATAAATTACTAAGAAATGACTGCACATAAATAATTATGATCTTTGGCTAGGAGAATAAAAGTTTTACTAAAACTAATTTTTCTTAGATAAAAGCACTATCGTTTTATTATGGATGGATTTGATTGAAATATAATAATATAATGTAGCTGTTGAGTTACTTTTAGTTAAAAGCTTATATGTTATTGCCCAGGCTAGGTGATCTTTATATTTAGTTAGTGATTTATATAAATAACTAATCGAGATTAAAACTAGCCAACTAATACAAATACCGATTTTTGACTACCTCATATGATAATAATCATCATAAGTCTTTTACAGCTCCATATATTGCTGCTTGAGATTTGGTTTTGTAGGACCAATAGCGATCTCCATAAGACCAATGCCACCATTCAGTTGGGTAATTGACTAAACCAACAGCTTCTAAAGTTGTACATAAAAGATTACGATTTAGATGAGCTTGGTGTGAAATATTGACAGAATTTGTATAGCAGTTATTATTACTTTGTTCAGGAGAAGCATTGACTGGGGTGCCCATATCTAATTCTGGACCATCTTTATAGGCTAAGGATAGATCAATAGCAGCTCCGCTACAGTGAGGAGGCAGTTGATCTGGGGGTGAGACATAGCGACTTGTTAAAATATAAAGCTGTTGTTGTGTGGCATTGGGGTGTATTTTACTTAGATCAGTAAAATATTGTTCAAAGTATTGTTTTTGTAGTTCAAGAGGACGAAATCCTTCAATTATCAAAAAACAGATATCTTTAGGTAAAAGATCTGCTGCTTTACAAAGACGTTGTGCCAGACCCCTTCGCACAAGACGATGGTGACCTTTTTTATCGGCGAGTCTGGAGTCAATTTTAAATAAAGACACATCTCCAAGGTCTACTAGTTCCTCATTGGATTCTTGGAGTGGTATTTGGGTTATCAATGGATCACTAATCAATATAGGATCTGCTGAGAAATTATAAAAGGAATTGTCCAAAATTAGCTCTTTCGCTCACTGAAAAATTTTTATGCTAACTAACTATTTTTTTCTTCTAGGATCAAAACCAACAAGATAAGGAGATATCTGATTTTGGGCTATTTGAGAAGCTAATAATTTCCCAGTAATTGGACCCAAAGTCATTCCCCACATCCCATGTCCAGCTGCTACATATACCCCAGGTAATTTAGTTGATCCAACAAAAGGCATCCCATCAGCGCTTACTGGACGAGGTCCTACCCAAAGATTAGATTTGTTATCTAGATCTACTCCTTTGAATAGTTTTTTAGATGAAGAAACAATTGCATCTATTCTTCTAAGATTGAGTCCATCTTCGAGATGGCTAAATTCCATAGTTCCAGCTACTCTGAGGGTATTGTTTGTCATAGGGGTACAAGCTACTCTTGTGACTGGAAAATAAATAGGAAAAGGCACCTCTTGTTGAGTTGGAACAGAAAACGAATACCCTCTTCCTGGTGCTGTTGGCACTTTGATTCCAAGTTGATTAGAAAACTCATCAATCCAAGCTCCATTGGCAACAACTACAGCATCGCAAGTGATGTCTGAATTGTTTTTTGAATAAAGATAAACCTTAGAATTAGATGATTTTATTTTTTCAACTTTATATTCTTCAATTATTTTTGCTCCTCGTTTTATTACAGATTCAGATATGGATCTAGTAATAGAGCTTGAATTTACATAACGTTGTTGTTCTATGGATATTCCAAAATCAATTGCATCAGATAATTGAGGGACCTTAGATCTTATCTCTTTGCCGCTTAGTTCGTAACTAACAAGAGATTGTCCAGCACCTCGGATCATTTCAAATTCATCTAAAAGACCCTTAGCTTGGGATCTTGTTTCAAAAGCTGCCATAATTGGGCTTTGATGAAATTCTAAATTGTGCTCAGCTAAATTAATCTCATCATAGGCATCAAATG
>JAJYPT010000215.1 GCA_021795135.1 Actinomycetes bacterium | reverse complement strand
TCGAAACTTTTTTCGCGCAGCTAGAGCAAGAGGCATGGATCTAGAAGTCGTAGGTGTCAATGATTTAACCTCAGCTGAAGTAAATGCTCATTTGCTCAAATATGATTCTACTCACGGTCGTCTCGACGCTGAGGTTAGTGTTGTAGAAGATGGTATACGAGTTGGAGATCACACTATTAAAGTTTTTGCCGAAAGAGATCCTAAGGCTTTACCATGGGCTGACCTAGGCGTAGATGTAGTAGTTGAATCAACTGGACTATTTACCGATAGAAGTAAAGCAGTAGCTCATATTGATGCTGGAGCCCCTAAAGTAGTTATATCAGCTCCTGGTACTAATGTTGATGCAACTTTTGTAGTTGGGGTAAATGATGACACTTTTGATCCTGCCATACACCAGATTGTCTCCAATGCTTCTTGTACTACTAACTGCTTTGTTCCAATGATTAAAGTTCTCGAAGATGCTTTTGGTATCAACAAAGGTCTTATGACCACAGTGCATGCTTATACCAATGATCAAAATCTTTTAGATCTAGCCCACAAAGATCTTCGTCGTTCAAGGGCTGCTGCTGTAAACATAGTTCCTTCTAGTACTGGTGCTGCTCGTGCCACAGGTCAGGTTTTACAAGCCATGCAAGGGCGTTTGGATGGCTCTTCTTTGAGAGTGCCTGTTCAAGACGGTTCTATCACAGATATCACTGCTGTTTTGAAATCCAAAGTTAGCGTAGAAGAAATCAACGAAGCATTTCGTCAGGCCGCTTCATCTGGTCCTTTATCAAAGGTATTGGTATATACCGAAGATCCTATAGTTTCATCTGATATTGTAGGTTCTCCTGCTTCTTGTACTTTTGATTCTTTGTTGACAATGTCTATGGAATTAGATGAGTCTTCTTCTTTAGTGAAGCTTTTTGGGTGGTACGACAACGAGTGGGGATATTCAAATCGTTTAGTTGATTTGGCTGAAATTGTTGGGTCTAAAAAATCCTAATGATTGAACATATTCCACATTTAGAAGAGCTTCCCAATCTTAAGGGAAAGCGTGTATTGTTGCGAGCTGACTTTAATGTTCCATTGACAGATGGACCATCTGGGCGTAAAGAAATCGCCGATGATCATCGAATTCTTTCAGCCCTGCCTACAATAAAATGGTTGCAAGAACAAGGTGCACATGTAACTGCTTGCAGTCACCTAGGACGTCCAGGGGGAGAACCTAATCCTGATTATTCTATGGATCCAATTCGTGAAAAGCTAGATCAACTTGCTCCAGGAGTTGACCTTTTACAAAATTTACGTTTTTATCCAGGTGAAGAATCTAATGATCCTGCTTTTGTACAAAGGTTAATTAAGGACCAAGATATCTATGTAAATGATGCTTTTGGAGTGGCTCATCGTGCCCATGCCTCTGTGGTAGGACCCCCTCAATTTTTACCTAGTGCAGCTGGACGTTTATTGGCAAAAGAAGTTGATGTAATTACTTTTTTGTTGGATTCTCCAGCTAGACCTTTTGTGGCTATTCTTGGAGGTGCAAAGGTTTCAGACAAGCTTAATGTTATAAAGGCTTTGATGGATAAAGTAGATGTTCTCATCGTTGGTGGTGGGATGTGCTTTACATTTCTAGCAGCCTTGGGACACGAAATAGGATCTTCATTATTTGAACCCGACCAAGTTGAGATTTGTCGTCATTTAATTGATTCTGGGAAAAGAATTATAATTCCTACAGATGTAGTTGCATTAGGTCCTGGTGGAAAAATTGGTGCTGGTTCTTCAGATCCTGTCGAGGTAAAAGATTTTGGAAGAGAAATTCCTAAAGGTTGGATGGGACTCGATATAGGTCCTCAAACAATTAAAGAATTCACTTTGGAGATCTCTACTGCTGGTAGTGTTTTTTGGAATGGTCCAATGGGGGTCTTTGAAGATGATCGTTTTGAGACTGGAACCAAAGCAATAGCTCAAGCGGTTGCAGATTGTAAAGGATTCACCGTTGTAGGTGGAGGCGACAGCGCAGCAGCTCTTGCTTATTTCGGTCTCGAAGAACAAGTAGACCATCTTTCTACAGGTGGGGGAGCTTCTCTTGAATTAATTGAAAAAGGTGACCTTCCCGGGCTTGCTGCTTTACGTAGTTCAAAAAGGAGCTAATGTGGCAGATAGTAAGCCTTTGATAAGTGGTAATTGGAAGATGAATTGTAATCATTTAGAAGCTATTCAACTGGTTCAAAAGCTTGACTTTAAATTACAATCTAAAGATTACGACCGAGTTGAAATTTGTGTTCATCCTCCCTTTACTGACTTGCGTTCTATCCAGACTTTAATAGATGGAGACAAAATGTCCCTTAAATTAGGGGCTCAAAATTGCAGTTGGTTTGAATCTGGAGCTTACACGGGAGAAGTAAGTCCATCTATGTTGGCGAAGTTGAATGTCTCATATGTAATAGTTGGACATTCTGAACGCAGGGAACTATTTGGAGAGACCGATGAAATTGTTCGTAAGAAGTTAGAAGCTGTTCTAAGGCATAATATGTCTCCCATACTTTGTGTGGGAGACACTTTAGAAGAGTACGAAACAGAAAAAACTCAAGATAAAGTTTTTTTCCAAATTCAATCTGGACTAAAAGGACTTTCTTTTGAACAACTTTCTAAAGTGGTTGTAGCCTATGAGCCTATATGGGCTATTGGAACTGGTCACAATGCCACACCTTCTCAAGCTCAAGCTACTTGTTCATTTATTCGCTCTATTATTTCTGACCTTGGTGGGTCCGAAGCTGCGTCTGTCGTACGGATCCAATATGGAGGTTCAGTTCGTCCAGGTAATGCTCATGACCTTTTATCTCAGCCAGATATAAATGGACTCTTAGTGGGCTCTGCTAGCTTAGATGCAGATTCCTTTGCTGAAATCATTAACTTTGCATGATCTAGACTTGATAGTCTAGGAATAGTTCATATGTGGAAGGTATAAGTGTTAACTACAATTATTTTGGTTATTCACGTAATAGTGTCTATTTTACTGTTGGTTCTCGTTTTGCTCCATAGCGGAAAAGGTGGTGGCTTATCGGATATGCTTGGAGGTATGAGTACAACAGCGGCAGGTTCTAGTGTAGTGGAACGTAACTTAGATAGGATTACTGTTTTGGCAGCTGTGACCTTTACATTTACAACAATCACTTTAGCGATTCGACTACATTAAAAAGTGGCTAAATTTTTATAGAACTTAATTGATTAGAAAAAAATTGATTAAGCGAGTCGGAGTGGCGGAATAGGTAGACGCGCTAGGTTGAGGGCCTAGTGCCCGCAAGGGCGTGGGGGTTCAAGTCCCCCCTTCGACACTCGGTTTATTTTAC
>JAJYPT010000214.1:1023-3338 GCA_021795135.1 Actinomycetes bacterium | reverse complement strand
TTGGATGATAATTTCGAACTGTCAAAGCTGTTTTGAAAATTTGAGAATCTTTTGCATCTATTATCAAACTCAAAACACCTTTTTCTCCCTCGACAGAGTGAGCTATTTCTAAATCTTCTATGTTGACTCCTAAATCACTAGCAAGTCTTGTCACTTCTGCTAATACCCCAGGTCTATCAGGTACAGCGATTTTTACCTCCACCAAAGACTCAGCTTTTTCTACCTTTTTGATAGGCAAAGCCCTACGTGCTTCTTTGGCTTGAGTTAAAATTTCCAATAATTTGTCTTGTTGTCTATTAGATACTATTTCTTTCATTTTATCTAAAGACTCAATAAGAGCCTCTAGTCCAGATACAATAGCTGACCTGTTGTCATTACAAATATCTGGCCAAATTTGGGGACTTCCAGCTGCTATGCGAGTCATATCCCTAAATCCTCCTGCTGCAAGTTTCAACAATAAAGAATCATTAGATGAACCTTGTGCCGCTAAAGTCATCAAAGTAGCAGCAGTCAGATGAGGAACATGAGAAACAATAGCTACTAATTCATCATGACGAGCTGGAGAAAGTTCTATTATTTCTGCACCTAGGGATCCAATAACTGAACGAAGACGTGCATAGCCATCCGGATCAGTTTCATCTTTTGGAGTAAGTACCCAAGTGGCACCTATAAAAAGATTTGGATCCATTCCTTGAAGACCTTCTTGTTCAGATCCAGCCATTGGATGTCCACCAATAAATAAAGGATTTTTTATGCTTTTGGTAATATTTTCTTTAACTCCTCCAACATCGCTAACTATACCGCCATAGCTAAG
Organism: Actinomycetes bacterium; assembly: GCA_021795135.1. Taxonomy (GTDB): domain Bacteria; phylum Actinomycetota; class Acidimicrobiia; order Acidimicrobiales; family JAJYPT01; genus JAJYPT01. The sequence goes on along the minus strand of JAJYPT010000214.1, from coordinate 2,524 downwards.
CAAAATTTGGGCTTGTTCGACAACGGAGCTAACAGGAGTAGCTATAAAACTAAGTTCTGCCAAAGGATTGATCTTTGTACTGTCTATGATTTGGGCTTGTTTGGCTTGATTTAGCCGTTCTAAATCTATATCAGTACCGCTTACATGCCAACCTCTATTTCGCAAGGCTTTTGCCAAAGAAGACCCTATTAGTCCAAGTCCAACTATATTAACTTGACCTTGATTCATAAAGATTTCATTCTTTGAGGTCATCTCTTAAAGATTTGGCTCCATATTGGTATATATGGTGAAGATCTTGATTACTAGCATTGGTATTGAGATGTAAAAGTATTCTTATACATAGACCAACTGATCCTTTTACTGACATTTCTCTAGCACAAAGCAAAGGTACATCTCCAAAACCAATCCCTCTTGCTGCAGCTGCTGGAAACATAGAGGTGATATCTTCAGTAGCGGTAAAAATTATGCTTATTATGTCGTCTTTTTCAATGTTATTTTTAGATATCATCTCTTTTAGTAAAAACTGAACCCGCTCATTTACTTGTTCAGTACTATCTTGATCTACAGTTGTAGCTCCTCTTAGAGCTCTTACAGTCATCATTTCACCTTTAGCTTAGTAGTAGCATACAAAGAACGGACCTGTGTTGGTGATAAGATTCTAAATTGCCCAGGAGCTAATTTAGAATCTGAGATAGGTCCAATCCTAGTACGTACTAGTCTTGTCACTGGATACCCTACAGCTTCACACATTCTACGTATTTGTCTATTTTTTCCTTCATGGATAGTAATCTTCAAAAGATTCGAAGACAAAGAAGTAACTTTTGCTGGAGCTGTAATACCATCTTGTAGCTCAACTCCTTGCCTAAGAGACTTTATGGCTTTTTGACCGATGCTTTTTTCTACTTGTACTAAATATTCTTTTTCAATTCCATAAGAAGGATGACTCAAGCGAAAAGAAAGCTCTCCATCATTTGTCATAATTAACAATCCTTCAGTATCTATATCTAGTCTCCCAACTGAAAACACTCTTGGGTGCAAAGGAACTAAATCTATAACTGTTTGTCTTTGTTGAGGATCAGATGAAGTACAAACTACTCCTTTTGGCTTATTTAATAAATAATAAACCAAACTCGGATTAATAATAGCTACAACTCCATCTACTTCAACCACATCAGAATCTGTTTCAACTTTTTGCCCAAGTATTGCTGGTTTTCCATTTACTAACACTCTTTGTTGGAGTATTAATTCTTCAGCTTTTCTTCTGCTGGTAAAACCAGCTTTGGCTAATACCTTTTGGAGTCTTTGTTGGCTCAAGAATTTATTCTTTCAGCTTTACAAAATCTGTTCAAGAAACAGACCCAAGGCGATAATCTAGTTCTTCTATTACTTCTTTATTTGGCATAAATTCATCTAATTTTGGCAAATCTTGAAGAGAGTTCAAACCAAGGCTTTCTAAAAAATATTCCGTTGTTCCAAACAGAAGAGCCTGACCGGGTCCGCT
>JAJYPT010000214.1:0-1013 GCA_021795135.1 Actinomycetes bacterium | reverse complement strand
TACCCCTCTAATAGAAGCCATCTGAGCTCGAGAAATAGGTTGTTTATAAGCAACAATGGCCAATGTCTCCAAAGCAGGAGCTGACAGCTTAGAAGATTGGGAATCTAATACAAAACGTTTTACAAATTCATCTAAATCAGGATGAGTTTGAAACATGTAGCCCCCAGCTATTTGGGTGAGCATAAAGCCCCTTTTTTGTGAAATTAAATCTTGTTGGATACCAGAACAAATATCTTCTACCTCTTTTGGTCCAACTCCTAATAACTCAGCTAGCATAGTAGGACTAACAGGTTCTTCTGAAACCATCACAATAGCCTCAATAGCTCGTCTTTTTTCAATTAAATTATCAAAGCTCAAAGCAGTTACCCTTCATGTAGAAAGAACAAGTATCCAAGGAGTTTTTGGATCAATCACTTTTCCAAATAATATGTAACTGTGAAAAAGCACTGTCTTGTTCAAAAATGACCTGACCACTTTTGTAAAGCTCCAATATGGCTAAAAAAGTTACAACTAGTTCAATACGAGTTAAATTATAAACAATTTGATCAAAAGATAGCCTTGGATGAGACTTCAAAGTATGAATTGTTTTTTCAATTGCTTGTTCTACAGTTATTGAAATAGCATGTATATGTTCAGTTGAAATTTGCTCAACTTTTAGTGATTCTAAAAGTTGAGCAAATGATTGACCCAACAAGTAAGGATCTAGACCACCTAATATATTGGGTCTTAAAGAAGCAAATGGTTCTGGAGGTCCAATTTTTCTTGAATGACATTTCGAAGATTTATCTATAAGTTGTTGTAAAACCAAAGATGCTTGAGAAAAAGTTTCGGCCTCCATCAATCGAGCTAATAATAGATCTCGTTCTTCCCAATCATTAAATTCTTCATCTAGATCCACATCTTTAGATAAAGGCAAAAGTCGCCGACACTTAAGCTCAATTAAAGTCGAAGCTATCAAAGCAAATTCTGTAGTTGTATTTAAGTCTAGTTTTTCCATGTTCTCAACCTCTAAA
>JAJYPT010000213.1 GCA_021795135.1 Actinomycetes bacterium | reverse complement strand
TTAGTTATCCAAGAGTTGTGAGGGAAGATTTTGTATCCCCAGATGAGGTAAAACCTTTATACCTCAAAAAATCAGACGCTGAAATAAACTGGGAAAAACGTAATACAACATCGCCTCCGAGCCCATCTCCTAAGATTCCTTTTTGGAAACTTACATGATTAACACATGAAGTTTTTAGTGAGATAACATAGCAAATGGTTCGAGAACTATCCCCTTATTCAGGTTTAGCTTTATCTAAAGATCCAAAGATTAAAATCGTGCCTATGAAAAGGAGACACCTAAAGCAGGTTTTGGCAATAGAGAATGAAATTATATCTACTCCTTGGTCAAAAGATCTTTTTTTGGGAGAACTCAATCTAAGCAACAGGAGTTACTGGGTAGCCAAAACAAGAAGAAAAATCTTAGGATATGGGGGATTGATGATGAGTCTTGAAGATGGACACATAACTACTTTGACAGTAAGTCCTCTTTGGAGACGAAAAAAAATAGCTACTGCTTTGTTACTAAAGTTAGCAAGACAAGCTATTAAATACGGTGCTTGTAATTTAACTCTAGAAGTTAGAGTAAGCAATAAAGCTGCTCAGAATTTGTACTACCAATTTGGTTTTGCTCCAGCTGGTATTAGACCTAACTATTACAGTGGGAACAAAGAAGATGCTTTGATTATGTGGGCAGAAGATGTAAACAAGGACAATTACAAAAGCCGACTAGATAGAATTGAGGCTTCAATTGAAAGGATGCCAATAAGTGGGTACCAGTAAGTTTGGGACTTCCAAATTGATTTTAGGAATAGAAACTTCTTGTGATGAAACAGCTGCAGCTGTAGTCGCAGATGGCAATAGGGTTATTTCTTCTGTTGTGTCTTCTCAAATTGACCTCCATTCTAAATATGGAGGAGTGGTTCCTGAAGTGGCGAGTAGAGCACATGTAGATCTTATGATTCCTGTTATAAATGAAGCTTTAATTCAAGCAAATCTAGATGGTTTTCCAAATATGGGGAAAACAGTTCCAGATGCTATAGCTGTAACAGTAGGTCCAGGACTTGTGGGGTCTTTGTTAGTTGGAGTGAGCGCTGCAAAGACTTTAGCTGCAATTTGGGGAGTACCTTTTATTCCAATCAACCACTTAGAAGGTCATCTTTATGCAGCTTTCTTAGAAGAACCAGATTTAATCCAAGACTTCCCCTTGGTTGTGCTACTTGCTTCTGGAGGACATACTGCTTTAGTGGAGATGAAAGGTCATGGCGATTATATCTTATTAGGAGAAACTATAGATGATGCAGCTGGAGAAGCCTTTGATAAAGTCGGTCGAATACTAAATCTAGGATATCCTGGAGGTCCAAGTATTGATAAAGCTTCTATGGGTGCTAATCCTGATGCAATAAAATTTCCTCGTTCTTTAATCAAGGAAGGATTTGATTTTTCTTTTAGCGGGCTAAAGACTTCTGTTTTGAATTTTGTTAAAAAGAATCCAGGTTTTTCAATACCAGATATTGCTGCTTCATTTCAAGAAGCAGTAGTAGATGTATTGGTAACAAAAACAGCAAGAGCTATAGATCAAACTGGAGCCAAAGGCTTATGTCTCGCAGGAGGAGTTGCTGCAAATTCACGATTGCGAGAAAAAATCTTAGATATTTGTATAGAGAAAAATGTTAGACCTTTTTTGCCCAGTCCTGAAATGTGCACTGATAATGCTGCCATGATTGCTGCAGCTGGGTATTGGAGATTGAATGAGCCTGATGAGTCTTTATCTATTGGGGTTGATCCTAGTATGAAGTTAGTAACCAAATAGGAGAGATATGTTTTTAGTTTTGTTAAAGTATCTAAAACCCTTGGAAGAAGTTGATAAATTTCGTCCAGATCATGTTGAATTCTTGGAAAGATTCTATGCTGAGGGTAAATTTATAGTCTCTGGAAGACAAACTTCTTTGACAGGCGGAGTAATTTTAGCCAACGTTGATACTTTAGAAGAAATTAAAGAGATAGTTGCTCAAGATCCCTTTAGTGAAAACAAAATAGCTTATTATAGTTTTATAGAATTTAGTCCTACTAAATATGATCCTAGATTTAAAGTATTTATAAAAAATCTTGATTCTTGATTATAAATTTTAGCTTTTATATCAAAAAACAGTTTATCTTTCCAATCCAAAGAAAGTCCTAAGATGTCTAAATTTATTTATGGAATTATTATTCTGACATTGTTTGTGGCCATTTCTTCTTTTTTGGTTATTTCTTCTTTTAATAAAATTACTTCGAAATCTTCTTTGAGCCGATCTTTGCGGGTTGTCTCGGTTGTTCGCAAGCGCCAAAAAGACCAACTGGGAGATATAGACGATATAATCATTAAATTTTCTAGTCCTTTGGCTATTGGCAACTTGTTGCCACGGCTTTCAGTTCCCATCAAGGGGTCTTGGAGCCAAAAAACACCTACCACATTAGAGTTCAAACCAGATGATCCCGATGGGGTTCTATCTAAAGAACGTGTTGTAATTCCTGCTGGTATTAGATCGCAAAATGGAGCACAACTCAAAAATAGAGTTGAAAAGAAAATAAAAATGGGCAGTTCCAAAGTCTTGAGGCTACAAGAGTCCTTAGCAGATATGGGATATTTGCCAGTTAGATTTACAAAAAGCTCTATTGCAAGAAAAAAACAAGTTAGTTTGGCGAAAAGTTCATCTATAGGTAAATTCCATTGGAGGTGGCAAAATACTTTTGGACCTTTAAAACAACAATGGAAAGCAGGAGTCTACAATTTTATGACAAAAGGTGCTGTTATGTCTTTTGAGCGTACTCACTCTATGATAGTAAATTCTACTCTTAGCTCAACTTTATATAGCGCCATTGAAAAGGCAAAAGATGCTGGGTCAAAAGATCCTGATAAATACGGTTATGTATTTGTAGATGAAAAAGAACCTGAAACTTTAAAGGTCTATGAGAACAATAAATTGGTTTATAGTTCTTTGGCAAATACTGGAATGGACAATTCTACCCCTATTGGAACCTGGCCTATCTATTTACGAAATCTTAGCCAAACTCTACGAGGAACTTATCCAAATGGAACTCCTTATGTAATTCCCAATGTGAGATATATAAATTATTTCAATGGTAATTTTGCAGTTCATGGATTTATACGCTCATCATATGGTTGGCCTCAAAGTGCAGGCTGTGTAGAATTGCCAGAAGCAGCAGCATCTAAAGTTTGGAATTATCTACATTATGGAACTTTGGTTACAGTTGCTAAAAATTAATAAGACTTTATTTGTTTTGATCTTATAAAATCTTCTGTCCGATATCTTATAAAGATATCGGACAGAAGCTAGATCAAAAATTTTTTGTTGCTTAGATTTTTTTCAGG
>JAJYPT010000212.1 GCA_021795135.1 Actinomycetes bacterium | reverse complement strand
TCCCTTAGTGCCAGCCTATCTGTCTCAAGTCTCTGGTATTTCAGCAGCAGATGCCCAATCCGAACAAGGAAACACTAAAAAGGTTGTATTTGCTACTTCATTATTTGTTCTTGGATTTTCAGTAGTTTTTGTTGCCCTTGGAGCAGCAATGGGAGAAATATCTTCTTTTTTACTTGCTTATAGATTTCTATTGCTTCGTTTGGCTGGAGTCTTGGTTATTGTAATGGGTCTATTTATGCTTGGATGGCTCAAATTACCGATATTGTTTAGAGAAGCTCGTTTAACTCCTAAAAAAATGCCTAAGGGAACCAGAGGAGCTTTTCCTTTAGGGGTAATTTTTGGCCTAGGCTGGACGCCTTGTATCGGTCCAACTTTAGCAGTAGTGCTAGGAATTGCGGCAAGCAGTGGCAGCATCACCAGAGGCGCTATCCTTTTACTTTTTTATTCTTTGGGACTCGGAGTTCCCTTTTTATTAATGGCTATTGGATTTCGCAGCGCTTTGCAAACCTTTACCAAATTACGTCGCCATGTCATGACTTTTGAACGTCTTGGTGGAGCAATGATGGTCCTCATAGGAGTCTTGCTCGTAACTGGGTTCTGGGGAGACTTTATCGTATGGGTTCAAGATCGCATTGCTTCTACTGGTTATACGCCTCCTTTATAGCCTTAAAAACCAGGGTCTTACTTTTTCTTTAACCCTATTTTCTTTTGAAATTCCCTATGTAACTAAAACTTAGAACTTTTGTCCATGCTTAATCTACTTACCTGTTTTAATTACTTGATTGAGGGCTTTTGGGAAGGAATGTTGTCCTATGGCTCCAATAACTTGGTATTTGATGACCCCACTTTTATTGATGATGAACGTAGAAGGAAGTCCAAATACCCCATAAGTTGAAGCAACTTTAGCTTGTGGGTCAACAACGCTTGGAAATGTTACATTGTACTTTTGCCTGAACTGTAAGGCAGGAGCATTCTTATCATTTACATCCACTCCTAAGAATTTGACTCCTTTTGCTTGATAGACGCTGGAGATATGAGCCAATAAAGGTGCTTCGAATTTACAAGCAGTACACCAAGAAGCCCAAAAGTTCACAACTACCACTTTCCCCCTCAAACCCGATAGAGAGGTGGAGCCTGAGGTGGTTAGATTAGGCATGGTGAACAAAGGTGCAGGCTTGTTTTCTTTAGAAGGCACTGCACTAACAGTTGAAATAGGATTTGGTGATTTTGAATTAGAAGGATTGGATGATGTTGAATTAGTATTAGAAGGTTTACGAGCCCCAATGAATATGGCAAGCACAGCCAAAGATGAAACAACAATTGTGACAAGGAATACTTTTAAATAAAAAATACGGTAGGTAGTTTTATTGGTTTGTTGGGACATCTTTGCTTTGAATCCTTTTTTGTAGTTATAGGTAGTTTATCTATTTAGACTTTTTGTTTTCACTATTTAAAAGTCCATCTATGCGCTGCTGAAACTCCTCCATATCTATTTCTCCAAGTGCATAGCGTTCTCGAAGAACAGCTACTGGATCAGGGTCCTTTGAATCGTCTTTATTACTTGGACTAGCATTAGAGCCCATCTTTCCTAAGATCATTCTTAAAATCATAAACCCAACCATAACCATCATCGCTATTATAAACAGTATTGACCAAGGGAAGAACCCCCCTCCTGTTGATCTCATCATGACTATTCTCTTTTATTCTTTCTTGATTTAAGCTTATTCTTTCTTGGATCCACTTGTCGATACAACACTACTAATAAGAGTTCGAGCCAATTTGGTAACATTTGAGCTAGATCCATATTCTATCTAGGCCAAACTGGAAGTGAGTGAAGCCAAATTACTACCACCTGTTTACAGTATCTATTTCTATAGCCATTCAAAATAAAACGATATAAAAAAGTTTGTTTTTGAATCTGTCGGCCGATTCCACTTTGGGGCAGGTTGAAGCCTAAAAGGATTAATACCTACCCGTAGTCTTCGGTTTCAGGTACTTAGGTAAATTCTAACTATCTATTTTTGGATAAATAACGATATAAAGTTGGTACTGAAACACTTAAAATTTCTGAAATATCAGCTACTCTCATACCGTCATCTTTTAGTTTTTGAGCAGTAGTCAATTTCGATGTTGATAAAGCACTTGGACGACCACCGACTCTACCTAGAGCTCTAGCTGCTACCAGTCCTGCTTTAGTGCGTTCTAAATTGAGCCCTCTTTCCATTTCAGCTAAAGAAGCCATAATATGAAAAAAGAATCTACCTGAAGGAGTAGAAGTATTTATTGAATCAGTGAGAGAAACAAAATTAATTTCTTGCTTCTCTAAAGAGCTCACTAAATCAACTAAATGTTTAACACTTCGCCCTAATCTATCTAGTTTCCAAACAACTAAAGAATCTCCAGCTCTTGTTATATCAAGAGCTTGGTCTAATCCTGCTCGAACTGATTTAGATCCACTGATTTTGTCAGTAAAGATCTTTTCACACCCGCCTTGTTCTAAAGCTTTTATTTGTAGATCTAGATTTTGATCTGTTGTAGAAACCCGCGCATAACCAATTAACAAAGAAACCTCTCATAGCTACCCTAAATAAAGCCTACCTTTGTGATGAGACTCTTAAATTTCTCAAAACTCGTCAAAAGCATAGCAATTGATAAAACAGTTTTGAGAGGGGTTTTTGAGAAACAAAACTACCTGTTCGAGGTCTTCAAAATCAAGTTCGAATCCTTTTCTCACAAACCTTGGTTTCTGATAAAAACAATTAACCACAGTCTCTCTAAAGCGAGAGAAAAAAAGCTAAATAAATAGTACAAATATACTAAGAATAATTGATATTGTCGTATAGTTGTACTATCGGTTGTACTATAATTATTATATGGAGAACAAACAATATTCAAAAGAAGAGCTAGTAGAAATTACAATTGAGGCTTTAATCAAGAATCATTTTTATCTAAAACTCAATTCAAAGGGGATCATATATTCGTCAAGCGAAGAACGGGGAACTGATTTTGTTCTTGTCCAGTTGGACGATCAAAGTGATTTAGATTTAGAAGCAGAATAGCTTTTGGAATTTCTAAAAATATTATAATAAATAAATAAAAACAAAAGGAATTAGAAAATAGGTTGATTTTAGAAGAGCTAAGAGAAATAAAAACTCTTCTAAAAGAGCTTGTTGATCAGTTAAGAATGGGAAATTGATGGATAAAAAAGTGGACAATAGATTACAGGTGAGGGTGAATGGAGCTATTTTTGAATGGCTCCAAGAGAGGGCGAAGGAATTCGAGACTTCGTCCCCCGATGTACAAGCTCGGAATGAGCTTGTACTTTTTAGAGATCTGTTGCAACAAGAGCTGAAGA
>JAJYPT010000211.1 GCA_021795135.1 Actinomycetes bacterium | reverse complement strand
ATATCGTGTTATTTATGAAATCGATGAAAAAAATCTAACTATTAAAGTAGTACGTATTGATCATCGCTGCGATGTTTATCGACGATAGTGATATGTAAAAATCCTTCTGGGCACTATTGAAAGTTATAGCAATTAGGAGCTTGGCATAGCATCTAGAAGAACCACTAAACCTAGTAAACAAATACCAAAAAGACACCTTAACAAAACTAAGGTGTTGTCACTATAACAATACCTTAGTGGAGGTAATGCGAGGACTTTCCAGCCATTTACATCCTGCTGAGAACCTGATTGATAATTGGAAAAGAAGTAATGAGAAGATATAAGAAATTATTTTTCTAAATAAGTCAAGTAGCTACAGTTTTATGACTATTTTGGTAAATTGTCTTTGTTCTAAAGCTCCAATAAGAAGCGAAGGATGCGAGAAATTTGAAGACGAAGCTCATAGCTAATCAAGCCAAGACGAACAATTAATCTTTGTTCTGAAATTGATTTTATATCTTCACATTTCGCATAACTTATATTGTTCAAACCAGATATTCCTGGCTCAATTTCAACATGAGAGGGAAGTTCACGTCGAGCAGTAGTTAGAGGGATCATAATTACCACTCCAGCCTTACTTTCATTTAAAGAATCAGCTGAAACTACAACCGCTGGGCGTTGGCCTGCCTGTTCAGTTCCTATCGGTTCTCCAAAATCAACAAGCATACCTCTCCTTTTCGAGGCTTCATTTCGAATGATCATCTAAAGTAGCGTTTTCAACATCTCTTTCTTCTATGATTTCCTTCCAAACAAAAGAATCTTGGTTGAGTTCTTCAAAACGACTTGATAGCTGATCAAAGAAAATTTTTCGCTCAAGCATGTCAGCTGCTTGGTCTATTAGCTGGGCCATAGGTTGTCCAGTGGATTTTGCTAGTTTTGCCAACCGATCTCTGGTATTTTCCTTTACTCTAATGGTAGTACTCATGCTACCTATAGTATTATGGTTCTAATTAGACATACTTTTATATAGCCTAATTCGTATACTACTTAATCTACTACCTTTCTTCGGCCGGATCGTTGAAGAAGATATTCACTGATGTAAAAACCAGGCGATATTTGTCTATGGCCATATGACATTGCTTATCTGAAGTTTACTTGCCAATAATTATTCTTAGTTTGGTTAGAAGATAAAGATGAACTAACAAGACTAAGGTGCTGTCATTACAACAACACCTTAGTGGAGGTAATGCGAGGACTTTCCAACCTAAGATTTCTGCCAGGAAAATTTTGAATAAATAGAATCTCAATTGATTAAAAATTAAGGAGTGGCTTTAGTTGACCTGCGTTTTTATATCTCACTAGGCTATAAGGAAACGTTCATCTCCAATTTTTACTTCAATTTGCAATTCTCCTCCGACTGCTTCGACATACTTACGTAACGTATCAAGCTGTGCTCGTTCGATATCACCGTGTTCGATACGAGAAACACGATTCTGACTAATTTTTAAGCGATTAGCTAGTTCTACTTGGGTTATTTCGCAAGCTTCACGTAACTCACGAAGACGATAGGATCGGACTTCTTCCAACATCTGTTTTTTATATCTATCCACAGACTGTCGGTTGATTGGTCGTTTTGTCTGTATGTATTCTAGATTTTTTGTCATCAAAATTCTCCTTTCTGTTTTTTATGTGTTCATCAAACGCTTATTGGCAATTGGTATGTTTTTCTCATACCAATTTTTCCAACTCCTTGATTTATCACCTACTACAAGTAGAATTGCGGTTCTTTCAAAATTGAAGGCGAAGAGAATTCTCAATTCGGAGCGTCCCTTTGAGCCTGGACGCAACTCTTTCATATTCTTATGGCGTGATGTTTTGACAGTATCTACTAATGGACGTCCAAGCAAAGGTCCTCGCTCACTAAGTAACTCCAAAGCAGCAATAACTTGTTCATAAGAGTTTTGATCAAGATTGTCAAGCCAAGACTCCACAAGTTCTAGATCTACTTCCCACATAGAAATAGTATACCCTATAAGTTATATAGCTTAAGAGTTGTAGGGAATGATAAATTTTTTGAATCTTATCTCATAATTTACGATAAAGGCATCATCAAATATCTGAAACAACTATATAACTATGGTGGGATGAAAAAATTGATATAAGACTGGGATCGCTTTTATAGGATTTTTAGTAGAAGCAATTTAGAATCAAGACATATATCAGAATTTGGGAAGCATTAATCCTTTTCATAAAACTAAGGTATTGTCATCACAACAACACCTTAGTGGAGGTAATGCGAGGACTTTCCAACCATTTACATCCAGCTGGAAGCTTAATTATGAGTTGGAAACCAAGAGGTAATAAAGTACAAGGAAAGCGTTATCGAAATGTAACTAAAGGTTAGTATTTACTCGTTATAATTCTGGAACTAAGCACTCTGATGATCCCTCGTTTTTTACAGAGAGCCGACCTGCTTTGCCTTGCAAAGTTCTATTATCGTTCATAGTGCAATATGGATAGCATCGTCACTACTTTAATATCCTTTTGCACATCCACTGCATCCTTATTTACAATATGGCCGCGAATATTGTAAATATTTTTTAACTTTTTGCGAAAATGAAGGCGATTATTCTTATCTAACTCTGCTCGCTTAGTAAGCAGAGTTGTTATTCGAAATACAGTTTTAGTTGTACCTCAGTTCTTGCGCCCAGTTGCAACCACACTTACTCCGAGTCCGATCATCACCAGACCGCTTGCTCCTCCTATGGCGGAAAGCCGACGAGGTGAGCGTGTCACCCACTGCCCAGCAGAGGCAGCCCCTATGGCCCACAAACTATCCAGTACTAGGGCTATAGCGGCAAAGACCAAGCCTAGGGTTAGTAGTTGTAGTGGAAGATCCCCTAAGGAAGGAAGGGTAAATTGGGGTAGGACGACAACAAAGAAGGCGATACTTTTGGGATTGGTTGCCCCAACGACCATTCCATCTCGCAACGCCTTTACCGGATGGACGTTTCCGGAGGATAGGGAGAATGACTCGGCGAAAGAGCGGCGATGTCGGATGGCTTGTAGTCCTAAGTATACAAGGTAGATCGCTCCGATGAGCTTGACGACAGTGAAGACTTCAACTGAGCGCTCGACAAGAGCGCCTAGACCGAGTGCCACTACTACGACTTGACCGATAAGTCCGATACTATTACCCACAACATTCAAGAGGGCGACTTGGCGCCCTCTGCTAAGCGCTCGGCTAATCGTAAATACTACGCTTGGTCCTGGCACAGTCACCAGAATCGTTGCGACAGCAGCGAAGGCAATTAGGTGACTCAAAGGAACCATGTAGGAATAATACTACAATATGGGTCATATTTCACAAGTTGTGCAACCACTA
>JAJYPT010000210.1 GCA_021795135.1 Actinomycetes bacterium | reverse complement strand
TCTATGGATAAATCCTAGGCAAACTCATAGTTAGACTCACCCTGGACCTCGACTAAAAATCATCTACTACTTAGCTAATCATCCCAACGTTTGAATCTCATTTTTGCAGATTTTTCCCTGTTTAGCCTGAACTTACTCCACCTATTTCTCTAGTTTCTCACCCTCAGCAGCTATTATGGCTTATTTTGTTCCTAAAATGTAGCCAGTAATATACTTGATAATATATTTGTAGTCTGTTAGAATACGCATGTGGATCCTAAGAACGCATCAATGCATGTTTCTCATGTCGTGAGCAGGCGAGGTGAGAAGGAATATCATAGCTATCTGGTTCGGCGCAGCTACAGGGAAGGCGGCAAGGTAAAACACGAAACGGTAGCCAATGTCTCAAAGCTTCCCCCTGCAGCTATCGAAGCGCTCAGCCTGGCGCTTTCTAAAAAGGCAGTTGTTGAAGCTGGAAGTGACTTCGAAATCATTTCCAGCAAAAGACACGGTGCGTCCCAACTTCTTTATGCTTTGGCAAAGAGTTCACATCTCATTGACGCACTTGGCAAGAACTCCAAAGAGAAGAACCTGGTTTCGGCAATGATAATTTCTCAGGCTCTTTCTCCTTCTTCAAAACTAGCTAGCGTCAATTACTTATCAAACTCCACCTTGGCTGATGAACTTGGAATTTCAAGTTGTGACGTAGATGACTACTACTCAGCTCTTGACTGGCTTTTAGAAAAGCAAAGTCAAATTGAATCTTCCCTCATTAAATCCCACCTCGGTACAGGATCGATGCTGTTATATGATCTCTCTTCTAGCTATATGGAGGGAACCAAGTGCCCACTTTCGCATTATGGATACAACAGAGACAAAAAGAAAGGTAAGCTCCAGATCGAATACGGGGTGATTGCTACCCGTGAAGGTCTTCCGCTTGGAGTCAAGGTATTCGATGGCAATACTTCAGACCTTGCATCATTTCGCAACGTGATCGAAGATATAAAGACCACCCACAAGCTTGATAAGCTCATTGTCATAGGTGACCGGGGCATGTTTTCAGCTGCAAACATAGATAAGCTCCACCAAATAGACCCAAGCTACCTCTATATAAGCGCCCTCAGGTCGGGGCAGATCCGTTCTCTGGTTGAATCAGGTGCCATACAGCTTGGATTATTTGATGATACTGACCTATTTGAGATCACACATCCTGACTATCCAGATGAACGACTCATTGCCTGTAAAAACGAAGATCTGGCCAAAAAACGCAACCATACACGTCAGGCGCTCCTGGAAGTGGCTAAGACAAGACTCGATAAGTTAGTAACAGCAGTAACTGAAAACAGAATAAAATCTGAAGCTGCAATCGGACGAAAAATAGAAGCAGCCCTACGGTCCACCAAGATGTCTAAGCACATCATTGCAACAGTTGGTCCGGGATCTTTCAGCTACCAGATAGACGAGGATTCCATTAGAGCTGAGACAGCAACAGATGGCATATACGTGATTCGTACCACGGTGCCAGATGGCGAAGCCAGCTCAGCCCAAGTAGTTGAGTTCTATAAGAATCTCGCCAACGTTGAAAAGGTCTTCCGTTCCCTCAAAAGTATCGATATCAACGTCCGTCCAATTCGGCATTATCTCGAAGGTAGGGTACGGGCCCACGTGTTTCTCTGTGTACTCAGTGCACATCTACTGCACCAGGCAAAAGAAAAGCTGGCACCACTTACTTTCGGAGATACCGAGCCACAGGTACCTCTATCACCGGTTGTCAAAAAAGTAGTTTCCAACTCAGCCAAAGCAAAGGCAGCTTCTAAAGTAAACGAAAATGGTGAGGCGGTCACCTCACTAAGGACCCTTTTTCAGGAGTTGGACACCTTGGTCCGAAATACCTGCCGGATCAAAGACACCGAGGTCATCTTCGAAAAAACCACGTTAGCAACACCAACACAGCGTAGAGCATTTGAGCTGATTGGAGCAAAGATACCTCTGTAGCCAGTACCAACTATAACAAACTGCTCTATTTATCGAGGTCAGAGCCATGATAACCTTGTTCGATAGGGGTAAGTTCAGCTTAGCTTTCCATCCCATTGCTAAGTACAGATATTGGGTCACTTGTGATAAGGTTTTGGACTAATTTAAATAACTATTTCTTGATCCAAATTTAATTCTTGATTCAATAGTCCAATTTCTTGTTGTTTTTTCGCACCAGATTGAACCGCTAATACGCCCGCCAAAATCAAAGGTGCTCCGATGAATAAGGTAAAAGGAGCAGCTTCATTCAAAAGTATTATCCCAGACAAAATTCCAAATACAGGAATCAAAAACAGCCACGAAGTCACACTAACTGTTCCATAACGATTCAATAAATCAAACCAAAAAACAAAGTTTATAGCTGTAGCTGGCAAAGCTAAAAATAATAACCAAAAAATTGTACTTGCAGTTAAATGGAAAATAAGTGGTTCAAAAACTAAACCTGCTAAAAGCAAAGGTATAGATCCCAGTATCATTTGTTGTCTAGATAAGGCCAAAAGATCAACATCGGGCATTTTTTTCAAAACAACACTGGCTGTTGCCCAAGATAAAGAAGCTGCCAGCAAAATTCCAATTCCAAAAGCAGAGCCTAAAGATCCATTTACAGATACAACAATCACCCCCGCCACTGCTGCCAAAAGACCGAAAAGAGTCCTCAATCGAATAGGGATTCCCATAACAATAGCTGAGATGATAACGACAAAGACAGGATTAGTATTTATCAACAAAGAAGCTGCTCCTGCTGTTGCATATCGCATACCCACGAAGGCTAGACCATAAAGAGCTGTAGTTTGTAATACTCCAATTAAAGCAGCTTCTTTAAAGGTAGGTTTTCTAAGCAAAATGCCATTAGAAGATGGCTTTTTCTTGTAAGTAAAGACCCAAACAACCAAGCCACCAATCAAAAAACGAGATCCAGCAGCTATAAAAGGTGGCATGCCATAAACAACTTCTTTTATCCCAACAAAAGATACCCCCCAAATTAATGTTATAAATAAAATTTTTAAAATATCTTTAGGGGATAATGGTATTTTTGACAATAATAAATCAAGAAAGTTCATAAAAAGAAGTCCTAATACTGATTGGATTGCACTAGATATTTAATAAGCAAAAATAGATGTCTATTTATTCCTGAGAAACCGAGAGCTTTTTTTGATTCAATATTTAATAAAATATTGAATCTGGGATTGATTTCTTTCTTTTAAAATCCATATAAGCTAATTATTTTACAATAATTAGCTTATATGGATTTATTAAATAATTGCTAATAATACAATAGTTGACATCGAAAGATCTATCAGAAATTTCAATCTAAAAGAAGGTTTGGCATCAAACATAATCGATGCGAACTCAAAGATAATCTATTAATTATAT
>JAJYPT010000209.1 GCA_021795135.1 Actinomycetes bacterium | reverse complement strand
GCATCGGTCCATTTTTACAAATATCGACTGCATCATAAAGAATTTCTTCCGAAGAAATGCCATATTGAGCAAAGAATTCAACTGGATTCCGACCTTGGTCTTCTAGCATGCCCTCATGAGATACGGTATCTATAGTTACACTTTGACCACTTCTTATTGAAAGAACAGGGTTAGATTTAGCATTAGGAAGAGTCCCCCAAGAAATAGTTTCTATGTTGGAAGGCAGATAATGTAGAGCTGTTAAATTATTGTTGAGCGGTTGTAAAATTGAGCTTTTAGTAATATTCATTGTCCAATTCCTAGATCTGTTACATCCATAGTTGGATTAAACAAAGTAAGATCAATCTCAACCAATCCACCTAAAGCTAATCCATTTACCCCAATGCAGGTTCTACTTGGAAAATCACCTAAAAACCAAGTTTTATAAACTGCATTAAAAGATTCATAATCATCCATATTTGCTAAATAGACCCTAACCATTAAAACATCTTGAAATTTACAGCCTAAATTATCTAACACTGCAGTTAGATTTTCCATTACTTGATTGGTTTGATCAACAATAGATCCCGATACCATATGATTAGTATTAGGATCAATCCCCAATTGTCCTGTAATAAAAAACCAACCTCCACAGCTACTAGCATGAGCATAAGGAGCTACTGGCTGGGGGACTTTATCCAAAGGAGTAAAGTTATAACGTTTAATTTCTAAAGCAGTCATATTGTTGACTCATCTATCATTGATATTTCCTCTTTGAGTTGGGCTATGTCTTGTTCTAAGCGCAAAAATCGCCTCGTTCTAGAATCTTTAGGATCTTGTAATACTTGTTCAGGGGGACCTTGTTCTACTATTGTTCCTTCGGCCATAAATATGACTCTGTCTGCAACTTGTCTGGCAAAGCGCACTTCATGAGTAACAATTAGCATGGTCATTCCTATTTCAGCAAGCTCACGTATTGTTTCTAATACTTCTCCTACTAGTTCAGGATCCAAAGCAGAAGTTGGCTCGTCAAAAAGAACTAATTTAGGATGAATTGCCAAAGCACGAGCAACAGCAACCCGCTGCTGCTGACCCCCTGAAAGACTACATGGCAAATCATTTTCATGCTCAGAAAGCCCTACGGCACCCAAAAGGGATCTAGCATAACTTTGGACTGCATCTGGTTTTTCTTTATAAACGCACAAAGGAGCTAAGGTAATATTTTCTAAAGCTGTCATATTTTGAAATAAATTAAAATGCTGAAATACCATCGCAGTACGGGCTTCAATTCGTGCCTTTGTAATTTCAGACTTGGTCAAAGGTTTATTGTCAGCAGAATAACCAACCCTGTTACCCGATACCAAAATCTCCCCACCATCAATAAAATCTAAGTGATTGATAAGACGCAATAGAGTACTTTTCCCAGATCCACTGGATCCCATAAGAACAACCACTTCTCCAGCTGCAACTGAAAAAGATATATCTTTCAATACAGGCTTACCTCTATAGGACTTTCTGACTGAATTAATCTCTAACAAATTCTTCTCACTTGAATTCCAAGAATCAACCAATCCACTTTGTCGAAATGTATGTAAAGAAATTTGTCTATGAGAATTTCTATTTTGAGATAAAGCATCATAGACATCATTGGATCTAAATTCGCCAAAGTCCTTTGGCGAATTTAGATCCAAAAAATTTACTTGTGAAGAAACAGTTGAATCTTTACTCACTCCAGGAGAATTACCAAAATTAGTTAAAAATTGCTTAATAAAAGCTTTAAAGGTATGCCTTTGGGAATTAGATATATCTAGACGCCATTCTGTAACAATTTGAAATACAGCAACAGCCGATGTAAGCAATAAATACATAAGCCCAGAAGCAAAAAATACTGGAAAAAATGCAAAATTTTGAGCTACTAGAGATTCGCTGCGCAAAGTCAATTCATTGACAGAAATAATAGAGGCCAAAGAAGTGTTTTTTATAAGACCTACTATCTGATTCCCAAGCATTGGTACAATAGTACGAAATGCTTGGGGGCCAACTACATAGCGCATCAGCTTCCAAGAACTCATACCT
This sequence comes from Actinomycetes bacterium, assembly GCA_021795135.1. Taxonomy (GTDB): domain Bacteria; phylum Actinomycetota; class Acidimicrobiia; order Acidimicrobiales; family JAJYPT01; genus JAJYPT01. The sequence goes on along the minus strand of JAJYPT010000209.1, from coordinate 1,333 downwards.
AAAGATTCTCCTGCAAGTATTTGTCCTTGGTCAATCGATACTATTCCTGCTCTAAATATTTCAGCAAAAAAAGTGGCTTCATTTAATGAAAAAACAACTATTGCTGTCCATGTCGCGCTAAGGGTAAGCCCAAAATGAGGCAAAGCGTCATAAAAAAACACTAATTGTAAGATTAAAGGAGTTCCCCGAAATATAACGCTATAGATTCGAGTAGGAAAAGACAACCAAGAAATTTTGCTCATCTGAAACATAGTCAGGATTGCTCCTAACACAACTGCACCAAAAAGAGCACCAATAGAGATAACCAGTGTTATTTGAATTCCTTGTAATAAAAATGGAAATGTTAGATAATGCAATAGTTGCTTCAAAAAGACCATTTTTATCCCTATCTACTAAATTTATAAAAATAGCTAGCTAACAATTTTTGGTGCTTCTTCACTACCAGCATTTAGACCCCATTTGAGTAAAAGTTTATGTTCAATACCATCTTTTTGAATTTGGACCAATGAAGCTTTTACTGCATGAAGCAAAGTAGTGTTTGGCTTGGCAATAGCAATCCCAACAGAAAAAGGTAGTTGAAGAGTTGCCGCTTTTTGTAAAGCATTAGGATGAGCTTTCGCCGCTTGAACAACTGTGTTTACATCGTTAGCATAAAAATTAGCTCTTCCAGCAAGAAGTGCTTGTATACAATCAGCATTATTACTATATTGTTGAACTGTTGGAGCAGGTTTACCTGCAGCTTTACAACTAGCAGCTAGACCTTGCACTAGTGGAACTTCTACAAATCCAGTATTTTCAGCTGCAGTCATGCCACACATAGACAAGTTAAAACCTGTTATATGATGGGGATTTCCTTTCTTTGTAAGAATTCCATCATCAACTCTTTCATAGGTTACAAAATTGACTGCTTTGGCTCTAGCTGCTGTAGCAAATATATCTGAAACAACAATATTGGCTTTGCCAGCTTGAAGGGTAGGTATCAAAGAAGAAAAAGCTGTTGGTTTATAACTAACTTTAAAACCTAGACAGCTTCCTATGTTGTGTAATAAAGAAATATCAAAACCTACATAGGTATTAGGGTTTTTAGGATTTACACTTTCATAACCTGGGGTAAAAGGAGTTAGTGCATCTACTAAAGTTTTTCCTTTAAATTGTGGATATTGCTTTACGATAGAAGCACAACCAGCAGGAACAGATGCCGTACTTATAGATTTAGAACTAGAAGTTGAGGCCGAAGTAGATCCACAAGCCGATAGCACAATTGGCAATATTGCTACAGGTATAGAAGTTTTCCAAAGTTTATTCTTCTTTGTGGCAATATTTTTTTTAGATG
>JAJYPT010000024.1 GCA_021795135.1 Actinomycetes bacterium | reverse complement strand
CAGTTGTTCTGCCAAGAGCACCGCTGATTTGCGACCTACGGAAAGGATAAGCGCTGAAAGCATCTAAGCGCGAAGCCTGTTCCAAGATGAGATCTCCCACAGGGTTAACCTGGTAAGGCCCGTGGCTAGACGACCACGTTGATAGGCCGGAGGTGTAAGCACGGTAACGTGTTCAGCCGACCGGTACTAATCGGCCGAGGGCTTGGAGTTATTTATGCTCGTGCTCGTTATAGAATACTTATAAGGTCAAGGTTTTCCGGTGACCATAGCGGCGGAGAGACACCCGTTCCCATTCCGAACACGGAAGTTAAGCCTGCCAGCGCCGATGGTACTTGGGGGGTAGCCCCCTGGGAGAGTAGGTCGTTGCCGGATTTTTTTCACAAAAACCCCCAATTGATTGGGGGTTTTTGTAGTTTAAGACTTGTTTGAATGGTAAAAATTTGATATTGCTTTATTTTTTATTATTTTTTGGGTATAGAGACATTAAACCTAAAAAATTCTAAGGAGAAATATGAATTGGACAGTTACAGACATTGTTTTGATGGCGATAGTAGTGTTTGTAGTTGTAGGTTTTTTTGCCTTCGTTATCACTAAGAAACAATCAACCAGAGAACGTAATTCTAGAGTTTAGTTTTTTGTTTTAGGTGCTAGTAGTTCTTGAACCAAAATCTTGGTACCACTAAGTTATCCAATTAGTGTTTTGTGGTCAAAATTAAAATGAGAACTCTCATTTTAATTTTGACTTTTTAACTACACGTTTAATACCAGATAAAAAATATTATTGTCTTTCTGAATATGAAGTTGGGTTTTGAAGGTGGTTTGTAAGGTAGGCTAGATTTATAATGAATCCGAAAGAACGTCCAAAACCTCGATCTGGTGATAAACCTAGATCCAATATAAAATCTTCATCCAATGTAAAATCTTCATATCAGAAAACTTCTCGTAAAGACAACGATTCTTTACTCAGCTCTTCCCAGGATACCTCTTCTATAACAAAGAGGAAGGGATGGGGTAGTGTGGCACGTAAAGGGGCTATAGTTGCTAAATTTGGTCCCAGTCAAAATCCTCGTACCTATGATCAAGAATTTACTAAACCTGTTTTTGAAGAGCCCAAAGATCAAATAGTTCGTGTGTATCAAAATAAAGAGGTTGTCCGAAAGAAAAAGTCTTCTGCAAGTAAAAGACCTTCTTATAAGCTACCTGATGATGTAGTTCAAGAAATAAAAAACGAGGTCTTACCAAAAGATGCCAATGCTATAAAAAGAAAGCTAGCTGAAGCAGTAGATGCTTATGATCATGATAGATATCAAGAATCTCTTAAAATCTTAAAAGAACTTACTCGTAGGCTTCCTCGGTCTTTGACAGTAAAAGAGTTAAATGGACTTACTTTATATAGAATGGGTCGATGGAAACTAGCTATTAAAGAGTTGGAAGCATTTTCTGAAGCTACAGGATCTTTTGATCAATTTCCTGTTATAGCAGATTCTTATAGAGCTATTGGTAATTATGAAAAAGTAGAAGAATTATGGGTCGAACTTAAAGAAACTTCTCCTTCTGCAGAGGTTATTTTGGAGGGGCGTTTAGTAACTGCTGCAGCAAGAGCTGAACAAGGGGATTTGAAAAGCGCTGTAGAATTATTAGAAAAAGCATCTAAATCAATAAAACGTTTTCGACCTTATCATCTTAGACTGTGGTATGTTTTGGCTGATTTATATGAAAGATCGGGAGATCCCATACGAGCCAGAGAAACTTTTTTAAAAATACTAGATAAAGATCCAATGTTTTTTGACGCGAAACAACGTGTAGATAGCCTTTAGGTTTCTCCTAAAGTATTAGATTTTATTTCTTGTGTTTTTAATTTTTCAGAGTCTAAGTCTTCTTCAGGAGTTTTTGTATTTTTGAAAAACACATAAAATGATAAAGCGTTTATCATTTGTAAAACTCCAGCTATTTCAAATGGAAGATCCAAACTAATAGATTCAAGTAAGTATCCTCCTATTCCAGGGGTTATAGAAGAAGCTACTTGGGCTGGAAGATTAGATAGAGCTGCTAGGGTTGATCTTTCATCTGGTGGTGCTATTCCTGTTACAAAAGATTGCCTTAAAGGCAAGGCTATACGCTGAGATATTGTCCTTATAAGATAGATCACCCCAGCTAACCAAAAATAAGGAGATAAGACCATAGGGATAAGTAACAAGCCTTGAATAACTCTAGCTACTGTTACTACTCGCACTGTTCCTAGGCTATGAGCTATTCTGGCGGCACTCAGACTAGCCCCCATTGTCGCTAGATTAATTAAAGCAAATAGAATTCCAATTTGGGCTGGACCTACTCCATAGCGCTTATAAAACCAATAAGTAATAAAAGGACCAAATAGACCAACAGCTACTCCATTGAGAGTATTTGTTAGCCATAGTTTTTTGAGCAATTCTTTAGTTTGTTTAGATAATTTATGTCTTTGCCTTTTTTTAGTTAGCGTTTTAGATTTTGGTGTTTTAGGTTTGGCTGGTTCTTGAAGTTTGAGAGCCATAGCTCCAGACAAAAACGCCAAAATAGCAATAAATAAAAATTCAGGGCGATATGTAGAAATTACTTGTGATTTGCTTAGGTGGGCATGGGGAATCAGCAAAGCTAAAAGTCCTCCGAAAAGAGCTCCAAATGAAGAAGCAAAAAAAAGTCTTCCAAATGCTTTATTGCGTTCACTAGGAGCAACTGATTCTACAGTTAAGGCTTGTTCTGCTGGTTGGTAAGGACCCACCATTCCTATGCCTACCCCAGACCCTCTTCCTAATGAGCCTAAAGGAGCTAATAAGAATATTAAAATAGGATTAGCGGAAAAAGCTAAAGCCAAGGCAGAAATAGAGGTAAACCAAGGAATTATTACCATAAATATTTTGCGCCCGACTCGATCTGATAGAGTCCCCACCAATGTTGATAAAAAAGCTGAGACTATTGCAACTACCATAAACAAAAGACCTAAACGAGTTGCGCTAAAACCAATTAGTGATAAATATATAGGTAAAATTACCCCCGCAAGAGCTCTAGCAGAACTCATGGCTGCTCTAGAACGGGTAAGAATTCCTATTTGGATTTTTGATCTTTTTTGAAAACCTTGTTTTGAAGTTGAATTGAGAATATTTTTCCACAGTCTATGAAGGGCTTTTAAAAATAAATTTTATAAGACAATGGGAACCTATTTTACAAGTTGGATAATTCTTTTACCTTATACTTTGAGCTTTTAAATGTTTTTGGTTTTTTCAAAAACATTTAAAAGCAATTAGGTTTTATTATACTAATTTGATTTGGATGAAATTTGAATTTATTTGTATGGATTCAAACTCAACTTTTGAGATTTTTATTCCGATTGAAATAAAAAGATACTCAGGAGAAAAGATGAGAACCATCAAGGCTAATTGTAAAGAATGTAAGCACGATGTAGAGTTGAAAAGTTCTACCGTTCGGCTTTTGAAATGTCAAGATATATCTCAGTTTTCTTATACGTTTGTGTGTCCTAATTGCTCGGTTATAAATTCAGTTCTAACAACTGATAAAGTGGCTGGGATGTTGATTAATTATGGAGTAAAACTTTTCGTTTGGCACCTTCCAGAAGAAATTTATGAACCACATATAGGATCAGTTGTTACCTATGATGATTTGTTGCAATTTCATTTTTTATTAGAAAAACAAAACTGGCTGGAACAACAAGTAGCATTGTTTGATCAAAAATCACAAAAACCTGAACTGTATTGAAAAACTGAGTTTGAAATAAAAGCTTTTAATTTAAATACTTTTTGCAGTTGGTAGAAGTAGAAATTTACTATTAGAATAGTTGATATAGTTCAAAGTACCCAGAAAGGCATATATGCAAGGATTTAAATCATTGGATGGAATCTTTATTCCACGTTCCTTGCAGGCTAAGGTGTTGGATAAAGTAGCTGGAGTTATTAGAGAAATTGTTTCAAGTTTAGGACCCCTAGGTTCTTTCAGGCCTGTTTTGATTCCTGTAAAGACTCGTCCAAAACTAGTTTCTCCTAAAGATCTTAGATGAAATTGACTTGAAAATTATTTAATGTATCTTAGTGATTTTCCAAATTTGAAAATTTAGCTTAAAATTCAGATGTGTTTAGTTTAAATCCAGAAAAGATAATTATTATACTCGTAGTGGCCCTTATAGTTTTTGGACCAGAGCGTTTGCCTGAGATTGCTCGTCAAGCGGGTAAGTATATCAATGAGTTTAGAAAAATAACTTCTAATCTTGAATCCGAAGTAAGGAATAATTTTGTCGATCCTTACAATACTAAAGATTTGGGATCTACAAACTTATCTCAAGACAACCAATTTTTGTCTACAGAGTCATATGTACCTCAGCCTTTAGACATTATAGGAGAAAAGAGTCCTATAGCCAAAGATCAACATTTACAGCCATTGGAAAAGAATTCTTTTGAAGGTCAAAACTTAGAAAAGAAAGATTCTGATCTAGAATCAACAGCACCACTCAAAAGAGAAATGAAAAATTCTATTTATTTACCAATTTCTCCTACAGATCCTAGTTTAAATTAAATTAGAAAATATTTTCTCGCAATAATTTATAACTTTGAATTTAAAATCTAAAAAAAATAAAGATAATTTAGATAGTTCTATGACCTTTACCCAACACTTGGGAGAGCTGCGCCATAGAGTAATTATTTCTTTGATTGCTATAGCAGCAGGGGCAGCTGTGGCCTTTGGTGTTTATAATAATCTTTTATCTTTATTCTTGAAACCTCTTTGTGAAGTAGATCCTCATCACTGCCAGCTTTATATAACAGGTCCTTTAGATGGTCTTAGCATAAGGTTCAATCTTTCTCTATGGGCAGGTTTATTTTTAGCTTCGCCAGTAATTTTTTGGCAACTATGGCGATTTATAACTCCAGGTTTGAATCCTAATGAAAAACGTTATTCTATTCCTTTTGTGATTTTTTCTATTTTGTTATTTTCATTAGGAGGAGCTGTAGCAGTAATTTCTTTTCCTCATGCATTAGCTTTTCTTACCTCTATTGGTGGTCCTTCTTTGACTACTCTTTTTTCTCCTTCAAAATATTTCCACTTGATAATTTTTATGTTTATTGCTTTTGGTGTGGCTTTTCAATTTCCAATTTTGTTGGTTTTTTTAGAAATTTCTGGAGTTGTAACTTCAAAGAGTTTGAGACAATGGCGTAGAAGGGCAATACTTATAATAACAATCATTGCCGCTGTAATTACTCCTAGTTCCGATCCCTTTTCTATGTTGGCAATGGGTATTCCTATGGTTATCTTTTATGAAATGTCGATAATAATTGGAAAACTACTAAAAAAATGAGGATTTGTTATTTCGGTTAGACAAAGTTTTGAAAAATCAATTGGCTATCGTCTTGATGAATTTCAACTCAAAGCTATGGACGCTATAGATGAAGGTCATTCAGTTTTAGTCGCTGCTCCTACTGGCTCTGGCAAGACTACAGTGGCCGCTTATGCCATTGCAAAAGGGATCAATGAAGGTAAGAAGTCTTTCTATACTACTCCTTTGAAAGCATTATCAAATCAAAAATATTTTGAACTAATAAATCAACATGGATCTAAAAACGTAGGACTTCTAACTGGGGATAATTCCATAAATCCCGGAGCTTCTATAGTTGTTATGACTACAGAAATTTTAAGAAATATGATTTATGCCAACTCGTCAACTTTAGACAACTTGAAATATGTCGTCTTAGACGAGGTCCATTACTTGCAGAATCCTTATCGAGGGGCTGTATGGGAAGAAATAATTATTCATTCAGATCCTAATGTGGATTTGGTCTGTTTATCTGCAACTGTCTCAAATGCGGAAGAGTTTGCTGAATGGATACAAACAGTAAGAGGTGCTACAACTGCAATAATAGAAGAACGCAGACCAGTAGAGCTAAACAATTTGTATATGATTGGGGACAAACACTTACCTGAGCCTTATCTGTTACCTACTTTTGTTGACTCTAAGCCAAATCCCCAAGCTAAAGAACTAGATGTCAATTTGGATAATCGCTCCCGCAGGGGCAGAAATCCTATGCGTCTTTATACTCCCAATCGTATTCAAGTAATTGAGACTTTGACCAAAAAAAACATGCTTCCAGCTATTTATTTTATATTTAGTAGGTCTGGATGTGATGAGGCTACTTGGAGGTATATGGATCAAGGAGCTGTATTGACCAGTGTTCAAGAGCAAGAAAAAATAACAAAAGTAGCCCAAGCTAAAACAAGTCATCTCTCCCAAGGTGATTTAGAAGTTTTAGGTTTTGATAAATTTCTCAGAGCTCTTCAGGTAGGAGTTGCTCCTCATCATGCAGGAATGGTTCCAGCATTTAAAGAAATAGTTGAATTTTGTTTTAGTAAGTTTTTGATAAAAGTTATTTTTGCTACTGAAACTTTATCTTTGGGAATCAATATGCCTGCTCGTTCGGTAGTTATTGAAAAATTAACAAAATTCAATGGTGAACAACATGAATTTCTAACCCCAGGAGAATACACTCAACTTACGGGTAGGGCTGGAAGAAGGGGTATAGACAAGGTTGGTTATGCTGTGGTGTTGTGGTCGTCTTTTGTAAGTTTTGACCAGATATCTAGTTTGGCTTCAAAAAGAACTTATGCTTTGTCTTCTTCTTTTAAACCCACCTACAATATGGCAGCAAATTTAGTTAAAAAATATTCTTCAAATCAAGCTCATCATCTTTTGAATCTCTCTTTTGCTCAATTTCATTCAAATTCAGATATAGTGCGTCAAGAATCTCGTCTGGAGAGGTTATCTAAAACCATGGAGGCTACTTTACAAGCAGCCCAATGCGAATTTGGCGATATTGATGAATTTAGAGAGTTATACAAAAAGCCTTCTTATGGTCTTGAACCTCATGGATCAAAACAACAAATCCAAGCTTCTTTTGAAGCTGTCAAACCTGGAGACATATTACTTATACCGGGTTTATTTAGAGATCCTCGGGTAGTAGTTGTTGCTACTGCTAAACGTAAAAAAGCACAATTGCGCCTTTTGGTAGTTGGAACTGATGCTCAAAAGACAAATTTAAAAGTCAATGATTTTATTGATAAATTAGTTGTTGTAGATCATATGAAAATGAAGTTTCCCTATGATCCAAATGCTAAAGATACCATAGAAGAAATTGCCAGTCAGCTTCGATCCATAGAGGTAAAAACCCAAGATAAATTTTTATCCCCACTCAAGCAAACCTCTCATCGAAAAAGCAGAATTTCTCAACATCCTATTCAACGCTGTCCTAAATGGAGGGCGCATCTAAGAGCCGCTATGAAATATGACAGACTCCAAGATGAATATAAAGCAATAAAAAAACAAATTCGTTCTACAAACGAATCTTTGGCTCGACAGTTTGACCGAGTAATAGGTATTTTAGAAATATATGGATATCTAAATCAATGGGAACTAACAAAACAAGGAGAACAGCTCAGTAAGATTTATCATGAATCTGATCTATTGATTTCTCAGTGCCTGATAAATCTAGCTTTAGAGTCATTAGAGCCCTGTAGCCTTGCTGCAATTATTTCTGTGTTTACTTATGAATCGCGTTCTTCTCATTCTGAACAGCCCTATGAATTTCCCAATAAAGAACTTAGCAACTTGTGGAACAAGATATCTGTAATAGCAAAACAAGTTCAAGACATAGAGCAAAAAAATATTTTGGCTTTGACCCGTTTTCCAGATCCAGGCTTCATGTCGGTTGCTTTCCATTGGGCCAAAGGTGAAGATCTTTCGGATTTGTTAACAACAGAAGAAATATCAGCGGGGGACTTTGTTAGAAATATGAAACAACTTATTGACTTGCTAAAGCAGTTGGCACAAATTTCTTCTTCTGCTCAACTAGCTAAAAATGCTCAAACAGCAGTAGATAAACTATTTCGAGGTGTTGTAGCCGCTTCTTATGCAGTAGAAGCTTCAATGCTTTAATTCTCGTACCATCCACCTTCATTACTACAGGTTCTATTAGAATCTATAGTGATGAATTCTTATGTCCAAGAGTCTTTTACAACAGATGAGCAAGATATTTTACGGCGCTACTTTACTAATCTACAAGGTCCTGTTTTTGCTCTTGTAAATCTACCTGAAGTTGTAAAAGGAGCTCTTTTTGCTCGTTATTCCCGTTCTCCTAAAAGCTTGCGCCGTCTTTTTTTAGATGAATTTGTAGATGAATTAGATATAAGTGGCGATCATGAAATTGATGCTACTGTGGGCCTGAAGCGAGCAGAGAAGCTTTATGAGAAAGTATTTAATGAATACGGAGATGATTCAGTAGCTCAACTAGGAGGAGTGCATCTAGCTTGTGAACAGGCTTCTAATCTTTTGACAAAAGTCCTAGAAAGAGGACGATTAATGTCTTATTTAGAACAGTCTACTCGCTATATATCCTATGATAATCGCTTGCAAAATGGACATTATAGATACTATAGAGAACCCTCAATCTTAGATTCATCTTTAGGTGCAAGATATGTAGGAGATATGGATAGGATGTTCGATACTTACGGAGCTTTAAATGCTCCCATGTCTTCTTATCTTTCTACATTGTTTCCCTTATCAACTGGATCTTCAGAGTTAGCTTGGAAACGCTCAATAAGAGCTCAAGCCTTGGATGCCCTTAGGGGTCTTTTGCCTGCAGCTTCTATTTCTAATGTAGGACTTTATGGTAGTGGTCAATCTTATGAGGCATTGATATTGCGGATGAGATCCCATGAACTAGATGAGGTAAGACAATATGGTGAATTGATTTTAGAAGAACTACGAAAAGTTATACCTTCTTTCTTGACTCGTTTAGATAGACCTGAACGAGGTGGTAAGTGGGTTCAATATCTAACTGATAAACGAATTAAAATACAACAAACATCTTCAAAACTTTTGAAAGTTAGCTCAGTTGATCCCTCTCCAACTGTTCAGCTGATCCAATGGGATCCTGAGGCGGAAAATAAACTTGTAGCAGCTGCATTATTTTCTCAAGTCAATATTTCTGAAACCCAAATAGACAAATTAGTTTCTCAAATGTCTACAGAGGAAAAATTGTCGATACTAAAAGCTTACGAAGGTGAGCGAACCAATCGTCGTCATAGGCCAGGAAGAGCCTTAGAACAGTCTTTTTATAAGTTTGAAATCTTATCTGATTACGGTTCTTTCAGGGATCTGCAAAGACATCGTATGTTGAGTATCGAATGGCAATCTTTGGGAATTCAACATGGATTTGTTCTTCCCCAAGTAGTTGTAGATGCAGGCCTTGGACCTCAATTCGAACATTGTATGGAAAGATCAATTTCTCTTTATAATCTTTTGAAAAATGACTTAGGACAAGATAAAGCTCAATATTCAGTAGCTTTGGCTTTTAGAATTCGATATTCAATAACGATGAATGCCAGAGAGGCAATGCATTTACTGGAGCTACGTTCTTCACCTCAAGGACATCCTCTTTATCGCGAAATTGCCCAGCAAATGCATGAGCAAATCAAAACAATAGCTGGACATAAAATCATAGGAGAAATGATGCGCTTTGTAGATCATTCCCAAAGTTCTTTATCTCGTCTCAAACAAGAAGAATCAGCTATTGCAAAAGCAAGAAAATCACCCTAGAAACTCTAAAGTATAAGTTTAATGTTTTTAGGTCGACTGTTGAAAAAATCAATCATTTGCCATAATACAAAAAGAATTTTTTTATATTGATTTAGCAGGACTTTTTTAAATTTTACTAAATTTTTTTAAAAATTTTTGTTGTTCAAGTTCAAAATGAGTGTTATGTTGCGGCAGTGGCCAATGAGTTTAAAGATAAACATATAAAACATAATTCTTTCTGGATGCGGGCTAAGGGACAGCGGGCGCCGGTAAAAACCCTATTTATGGGTACCGGCGTCGCTATAATGTTGGTCCTTGGTTCTTCAGGAGTAAGTTATGCTCAAAGTGGTTCTGTCTATACCGTAAAGTCTGGAGATACACTTTCAGCTTTGGCAGCTAAATTTGGAGTGAGTGTAGCTTCTATTGCAAATGCTAACAATATTAAAAATGTTAATTTTATTAGCATAGGTCAAAAGCTATCTATTCCAACTTCTACTGCAGTTGTTGTAAAAACTCAAACAACTCAAAAAAGTAGTGCTGCAACTGTTTCTGTTGCTTCAACGACTTCTACGCCTAGATATACTCCACTAAGTGCTAGTTTTCCAAGTCCATATCAAAAACAGGTATTTATTCCTTATTTCAAATCTGCTTCTGTCCAAACTGGAATCCCAGTCACAATCTTAGAGGGATTAGCCTGGCAAGAGTCTGGGTGGAATAATAACGTAGTTTCTTCTGCAGGAGCCATTGGAGTAGGTCAATTGACACCTCCGAGTATAAATGATGTCAATAAAGCTTTTCCTGGAGTTGCGCTTGGTCCAGGTAATGCTCAGCAAAATATTTTAATAAGTGCTAGATATTTACAATTGTTGCGTATTGAAACTGGAGGTAGTATTAAGCTAGCTTTAGCGGCTTATTATCAGGGCTTGACCTCAATTAAAACTTATGGAGTTCTTGCTTCAACCCAACATTACGTAAACAATGTTTTAGCGCTCTCAAATCGTTTTTGATTTTGTTAAAAATTTTTTCCAAATAAAGCTAGAGAGTATAAAAAGAAATTTTTTTGTACTCTCTAGCTGCATTTAGTCAAGAATGCCCAGGACGAAAAATCTGGTGGAGCTTGACGAAATTTTTATTTAGCATAGAGTTGTCTATAAGCCTCAGCCCTGCGCCGGGTGGGCCTTATGCTTTTTGATTTATAAAAGTATAAGGTGGCATTGAAATGGGGCGGCTAATCCAAAAACTTAGTAGAGAACACTTCTTGCAACTCTTTTTATTAGATGGCGCTAAAAAGAAAGAAAGAATGGCCCCAACGGTTTTTGGATTAGCCCTTTAATCTCTACTATTTTCTTTTTTCTGCAATATTTTTTAATTCTTAAACGTTACTTTTTGAAGCTAACCTTCTTTAAGGTTGCTAAGAATGTTTCATAATAATTATTAAAAATCCAGTACTCTAAGGAAACTATGGTTAAAAAGCTTGAAAAAACTAATCCGGATGATTTTGAAGAAGAATCCGAAATTCTTCCAGAAGATGAAGAGCCAGATGAAGAAGATCTAGAAGATGTCGATATTGACGATGATGATGATGATGATGAAGTTCTAGATGACGAAGATGAAGAAGACGAAGTTGCTGTTTTAGATGACGAAGATGAAGAAGATGAAGAAGTAGAAGCTAGTCTAGATGTCATTTTGAGAGAGCGTTTAGTTGTCCCAGATGATTCAGAAGAAGACTCTGAAGACGAAGATGAAGAAGATATAGAGCCAGAAGACAAATCAGAAATTGCGGCCAAAGTATTACCTAAACGTCCGGGTGAATTTGTTTGTGCCTCTTGTTTTTTAGTTAAACATCCCAGTCAATTAGCAGATCGTGAACATATGCTATGTCGAGATTGTGTGTAAGTTTGTTTTTATAGGTTTTAAGGAAGAAATAAAAAGTGAATAAATCTCCTGTTGAAAAAATAATGGATTGTTTATTTTTTGCTCCTTTTGGCATTGCGGCAGCTATAGTTGAAACTTTGCCTCATGCTTCCCAAAAGGGCAAAGACAAAATCAGCTCTCAAATCGCTTCTGCCCGCTTTGTAGGGTCTTTTGTAGTAAATAAGACTCAAGACCAAATTCAAAGGACCCTAGACCAAACTATAGGTCAAATTATGACCTTTGGGGGTTTGGGTACTAGGCCTACTACTGATATTGAGCCTTTTGAGACCAATTCAGATAATAGTAGCGAGCAATTACCAGTTTCTCGTTTACGTCCTAATGCTTCTGAATCTAATGAACTAAGTATTGCTTCTTATGACAATTTATCTGCTTCTCAAATAGTTCAAAGATTGGGAGGGCTTTCTGTGCCAGAGCTACAAGCAATACGTGATTATGAGGTTTCTCACCGAAATCGTAGAACTATTTTAGTTCGAATTGAACAATTAACTTCTAGAGCTTCTGAATAATAGTGCAATCGGCACGTTTGGCTAATTTTGAAGATTTAGAAGAATTAGTTTTTCTTAGAGAACAAGCTTTTGAAGACTTCAATAGCAAAAGAGGTGGATCGGAATACTTAGCCTTTGAAGCTTTGTCTAATTTTAGACATTTTGAAACTCTAAAAAAAGCAATAGATGATAGCTATTACAGTGTGTGGGTTGGCATATGGGATAGCTATACGGTAGGGTATGCATTGGTTAGCTACAAGACTTTAGAAGATAATACAAATTGGGGCATTATAGATGAAGTCTATATCCAACCTGCTGCACGAGAAGTTGGAGTGGGAGAAGCTTTATTGTCTAAGGTTTATAGTTGGTGTAAGCAAAATGGTTGTAAGTCTATAGATGCTTTTGCCCTTCCAGGGGATAGGTTGACTAAAAATTTTTTCGAATCATTTGGCTTCACTGCTCGTCTTATAGTTCTAAATCACCATCTTGAAGTTTGATTTTTTAAATACCAACAAAGTAAAAGTTTTGTACCTTATCAATAAATAGTTGAAATTTTAGTCATCTAAATCAATGTAATAGTATCTTTTTGTCTAAATCCTAAAGTTCATTGAGCTAAAGTAATGTTTTCGACAAGGAGATTTAAATGGCTGAAAAGAAGGTTGAAGATCTCGATTCAAGTTCTAGAGTTGAGTCATCTAAACCTAAGCTAGATTTTGAAGGCAACATAAATGAAGATTCATTTGTTTTGTCTCAAAAATCACTATTGGCCTTTAGAAATATTTTTAAGATAGCAGAATATGTTATCTATGCTTTTGTTGCTTTGGCTCTTGTATTTATCGCAGGAGATGTATTGCTCAAAGCAGCTACTGACTTTGTCTCTGGTCGTTCTTTTGCTTACACCATAATTGATGTGATCAACCAAATTCTGTTGGCCATTATTTTAATGGAATTATTAGGCACTGTTGTCCAACACTTTACACATGGTGGTTTTCAATTAAAACCTTTTTTGATAGTAGGAATTATTTCTTCTGTAAGAAGGATACTTGTTGTAGGAGCTTCTTTATCTTTGAAGGGCACGGGAACTTATCAGCATTTTCAAGAATCACAAATAGAACTAGGTATTAGCGTGATAGTTATTGTTTTTTTAGCTATATCTTTATTGATGATCAACAGGGTAGAAGAATAGCTACAACAATTATCTCAAAGTACTAAATGCAGATAGATTTTGTATATGTTTTGTATCAATTGATTCAAAAGTATAAGTAATAAAAAAAGGGATCATCTAGATGATCCCTTTTTTTATTACTTATACTTTTTCTAAAGTTATTGACTGTCTTGTGAAATTTCTAAATCAGGTTTTTTTGGGTCTGATTTAGATTGACTAGAAGGCTGTGGAGGTCTTCTTTTTGGTCTATTTACTTTAGGTCCAGGAGGAGGAGGCATGGCAACTCCCAACAAAGGAGCAAGTCCAGGAACTCTTCCAAGGGTCCTCTTGGCGGTTTCTATAACTTGTTCTGTGGGATCTTTTGGCAGTCCTACAGGTTTGACATTTCTTCTAATTGGTGAATTAGCCACAGCTTCTAATAAGGCCAACCAACGTTCTGGCGGAGTGTCTTCAGATAGCTCTTTACTAGAAGCTTCGCCTAATTTGACTGCTAAGTCGCTTGGAAGTTTCATACTAAGATCAACAGGACGAGAAGATAGTCTCAAAGCTCTTACCAAGCGTCCTTCTTCAAGATTAGATGATATAGAAGCAACCCATTTATCTTGTTCAGATTTGAGTCTGGTTTCTAACCTATTACGCAATTGTGAAGCTAATTCTCGACTTTGTTCATCTCGAGTATCAGCACTTGAGACAACAGCCCTTAGATCTCTTAGTCCAATCTCATCTACAATTTTTATTGCAGCTTCTGCTCTATCTTTCCAAGTTGCTGTTTTTATTTTGGGAAGAATTCTTTCTGCAATAGCCATTATGGGATCAGGGTTGATAAGAGGCTCACCCTTTTCTTGGCTTTGTTTATTTTGGGCTTCTATAGCTTGCCTTACGGCTGGAATTCCACCTCTCAAAAGCTGTTCAGCAATTGGTTTTTCTTCTTGTGAGAGTGAGGCAAGAACTTCATTTTTATGAGTGTTAGCAGGGGTGAGCCGCTTGGGCCTTGTAATTGGCCTTTGTTCTGTATCAGGACGTGTTTCTGGTTTGGGACCAGATGGCCTTCTAGAAGGAGAAGAATTTGGCCTGGTAGAGGGTTTAGAAGCTCTAGATGAAGAGGAATCTACCTTTGGTCTACCTTGTTTGGCTGAGCGGGCAGGCTTTTGATTCTTTAGAGAAGTAGTGACATCTGGGGCAACCTTAGAAGGTCCTTTGATCTCTAATACTTGACTTTGGGCTTTTTTAGCCTTTTGAGGGACAACAGAAAGAATAGTTATTCCATCAATATCAAAATCCGCTTCGACTTTTAATACGTCTCCAACTTTTGCATTATTTGAAAGTATTGATGAATCTAAAGTTCCTTTTGGTTGACGCGCTCCTGCGGCCCTCCAGGTCCAATGGGAATCATCTACTTTACTTGTAAGTTCGACTTCTAACCTTCGTGACATTATTTAAACCAAGATACTTTGTTTTTAAGGAAAAGGGACAAGACTAAAAGAACTTTTAGAACCATGATTAAAGTTTTACCTAAAGCACCCTTTTGGACTAGGCACTTCG
>JAJYPT010000208.1 GCA_021795135.1 Actinomycetes bacterium | reverse complement strand
GACTCAAAGAGTCCCTGCACTTCCCCCGGAGAAAATAAGAGGGCTCAAAAAAGGACATGCAGAGGTTTTACATCGAAGGCTTGCGCCAGTTGAAGTAGAGCTAAAGCCTTGGCAAAAGAGATTTAAATAATAAGTAAAAGATCAAGAAAATAACCGAATTAAAGCGTAGGTCAAAATAGCATAACGTCTATGACCTGCTCCATCTGTTGTATCTTTATATTTATCGACTATCCCAACCCGATAAATAAGAGCTTTATAACCTGACATATTATTGATATAATATTAACATGAGTACGTCTGAGGCTGAAGCTAAATCTCAATCGATTTTCAATAAAGATATTGCCAAAAGGTCACAGCCGGATTATAAGAATCTAGCTGAAGGTCTGGGCAAGGATGCCCTTCGCCGGGCTCGGGAAGTTGCATCTGCCACTGGCTCGGTTCTTGCAGAATTGCCGGGCGAGTTTTCCCAAGAGGACGAAGCAGATACAGAAGCCTATATCAAAGGGGAAATCGACGCCCATGAGGCGGCCGAGCGTACCGTTGCCCGCTGGCATCAACGAGCTGCGGCTGCCGCTCTCGCTAAGACTAGGTGAGCAACCCTGACCCATATTCGGATCCTGATACCGGAGTTCTTTACAACAAGCTAGGGCTACACACTTGGGAGGAGTTGCAAGATGCTGAGCGTGAGATCACCCGAAGACGAGTGATGGAACTGGCAGCAGATCCACCCCGACCAACCTACGATCTGGATCACCTTCGCACCATCCACCGCCGGCTTTTTTCTGATCTATATACTTGGGCTGGGGAAATTCGCACCGTAGATATCGCCAAGACTGACCTTTTCTGTCGACCCCAGTTCATCGTCGAGCAATCTCAGCAACTTTTTTCTGAACTAGCTAATGACAACCATCTCAACGGTCTTGATCGCCAGCAATTCATCAATAAGGTAGCACATTACTTAGGAGAGTTAAACGCCATTCATCCCTTTAGAGAAGGCAATGGTAGGACTCAAAGAGCCTTTGTTGCTCAGCTTGCAAGCGATGCGGGATATCTCATTGACTGGCAAAATTTTGATGAGCGCAAAAATATCGAGGCCTCTAAAGCTTCCTTCAAAGGCAATATAGAACCACTCCGCCAGCTCCTTAATATTCACGTGATTTCAACCAGAACTAAAAAACCACCTACAAAACCATCTCCTGGCCTACAATTTGGTATGAATCCATTAGATTTTCAATCTCCTAGCCAAGATCTAGGCTTTGATCGCCAGATTTAGAAAACTTCTTTCTCTCGCTTAGTGAAGATGTGGCTAATTGTTTTTATTTTCAAAAGCAGCTTTAGCGATATTAAAGTTCTTTGGTCTAAGTTGACGTTTTTTGGATTCGCCAGGCTCATTTAGCTCTTCATGGGTTGATGAACATGATCCATTCCAATGTCTTTCCATTCTAGATAGGGCTAAATCAAGATAATGGTGCCACTCTCCAGGCCCACTTGGTCGCTCTAAATTAGCCGTTGGTCCATAACATGTATCCCAAGAGGCTTTCAGGGCTGCTAGTTCCATTGAAATAGATATATGGCGCCACCAACAAGCCAAGATCTTGTTGTCGAGCCTATAAGCTCCTCTTAGCCACTCAACCCATTCCTCGAGCTCGTGCCAGCCTTTTTCTCCTAATAGCCTAATATCCCAAGGGGCTATTGTGGGATCTTCGTTTAGTACTATAGGCTGTTCTTCTTCTGCCGTACCATAGAAATTATCTGTTCCTGCTTCTATCATTTCTTTCATCTTTGGATCCAGATCGAGATCGTCTAGAAAAACTAAATCTTCATCTGATCGAAATTCTTCTGGTATGTCGCTTTGGTCTGGCATTGCACTCTCCTTTAAAATTCGCGGCCTTGTTCTATTTCTAAATCTTTGCTTCTAATAGCGCCTAAATCTACATTTGGATTGTTATCTGGAGTAGTTTTAGATTTAGTTTTATCTAAAATATCAACCCTAGCCTCTATTGCTTCTTCAATTGATTTAACAACAGATCGATTCGATCCATCAATAGAGGCTGATTTTACTGGCGTTGGAAGATCAGGATCAGCTTCACATAGTTGTTGAATGTGGGCTTTTAGTCTTGTTTGGACTTGTTTAGCTATTCTCAACTGAGCAGCTCTATCTTTAGATTTTTCTTCTTGGCGGACTTTTTCTGACTCAAAGCTCATTTTTGTATCAAAAGGTCTATATTTTGCCTTTTTTACTACTTCATCGGCTATTTTGACTACTATATCTTGGGCATCTTTTGGATTTGCTACAACCAAAGCCTCTACTAAAAGCTCTGTGGTTTGGTTTTTTTGAACTTTGGACGCAATTTCGGTTGGCAAAGAAATTGCTAGGGCATCTTTGGTTTTATCAACTAGTTTTGGATTAACTAATTCTTCAAGAGATCGACCATCTTCTGATTTAATCAGTTTGGCTACAACTTCTTGTTTTCCTTCTAGATGATGTTTTATATCAATTAGAGCTCCAGCGCCTTGTTCCCATCGAAGCTGGGAGCTTCTTTCACTTGGATAAGTACCAAGAGAGTCTATTATCCACTTTGGCCGCTCTACAACAGCTGCTTGAACTGCTGATTTGTGTTGAAAGGCCAAAGCTTGATCTATAACATCTAACTGCTGCCTAGTTTGCCTAAGATCAGGGAGCTGGTTTTTTTGTAGCCATTGGCGCTTTTGTATTTCGGCTTCAATGGCTGCTTGTTTTATTTTATTAAGAGCCAAAGCCGGCTTTAGTTTGGCGTTGTATTGGAGTTTTTGAGACAAAAAGTCGCTGTGTTGTTGTGTCGTTTCTTTGAGCTGACCCTATTACAAGAGAAGTTAAAGCAAACGGAACAAGAGCTTCTTATAAGATATGGCCAGCTCATATTCGAGCTTATAATTGCACAAAGCGACCTAAGATATCAAAGCTTTCCAACCCGATACTTTGTGCCAAAGTAACATCATGGCTAGAAGAGCTATGGTCTCCAGAAGAGATTTCCAACCGGCTTCGAATAGAGCACCCAGATAATGAGGTAATGAGAGTGAGCCATGAAACCATTTATCAGTCGCTTTATATACAAAGACGAGGGGAATTACGTCTAGAACTTAGCCGTTGCTTGAGGTCTGGAAAAACCCAACGTCAACCTCAAGGATCAACAAAACACAGTGGTCCAATCGCCAATATGGTAATGATATCGAATCGCCCAGCTGAAGCAGATGACAGAGCAGTACTTAGACATTGGGAGGGTGATCTTATCATTGGAAAAGGTGGCAAGAGTGCTGTTGGAACTTTGGTAGAACGCTCAACAAGATTTCTCTTATTGTTACATCTTCCAGATAACCATAGTGCAGTTGCTGTTGAAGCTGCAATGAGAAAAACAATAAGAACA
>JAJYPT010000207.1 GCA_021795135.1 Actinomycetes bacterium | reverse complement strand
AAATGTCTCAAGCAGCTGCTCAATATGAAACCACAGATACCCAAGTTGCAAGCCAATTTGGAGCACTGTAATTATCTATAATCATAGGTTGATATGTCTGGGTTAAATTCTGTCCCTGCTACGATATTGGTAACTGTTGAGTGGCAGGGACAACAACAAGATTTAGAAATACAATTAAATATAAAAATTAGTGATTTGGTCAATCAATTAATTAAGCTACTTTCTCCTCAACTTACAGACTCATCCCAAGACTGGGATCTCAGCTTTATTGGAGGAGTGGCATTTGATCCTTCCTCTAAAGTTATAGAATGTGGCATTACTCAAGGTTCAAAGCTTTCTTTGACGCGTCGTTATGCTGTTTCTACCAATAACAAGGTCGATCTTGGTTCTCATGATCCAATAGCTCACAGCTTAGATTTTTCAAATGACTTTTCTCCTTTGGAACGAACTAGATCTATCTTGCCATCTAAAATGAGTAATAAGGCTAGGTTTGCTCTTTCTGTAAAAGCATTTTTTAGCTCTCAATCAACTAAAGATTTAGTCAGTTTAGAGCCCCTAGTTGATCGCGTTACTCCCAGTAGTCTTACCATTCCTAGGAAATCCACCCCTTTAGAAAGAGCAAAAAAAACTTGGCGTCAAAGTGATTATCTTCACCTGCTACGACAAGGAATAGCAAAACCACAGCTAAGCAAATGTGCAACTATTGCTGTTGTATCTCCAAAAGGAGGAGTTGGAAAAACCAGCATCACCTCTCTTTTGGGAATGCTTTTAGCAATGGAGCGACGAGATCGTATAGTAGCAATAGATGCCAATCCCGATTTTGGATCTTTAGGTAGAAGTTTAGCCCCAGATCATAAGATTTTTGTAGATGACTTATTAGACATGTTGAGCACCCAAACTCTTAGCACAACTACTTTGGATGCAAACTTAGGTCGTACTACTCATGGACTTATGGTTCTACCAGCTCCCACCGATCCCGAACGTATGGCCAAGCTAGACGAAGTCTCTTATACACATGTAGTAGATAGGCTTAAAAATATGGTTGGAGTAATAGTTTTAGATTGTGGAACAGGACTACAAGATCCAACTTCTAAAGCAGCCTTATCCCGTGCAGACCAAGTTATATTAGTATCAGATTCTGAACCAGCATCAGCTTCTTTAGTAGCCGATGCTGCTCGCATATTAAACAATCAAGGGATCCCACTATGGCTTGTAGTCAACAAACGTCCAGAAAAGGGAACTCTTTTAGATTTAAATGCTTTAGCTCGTTCTGTTCCTTTTGCCAGAGGAATGATGACAATACCATTAGACTCTCAAGCTGCTACTCAACTATCAGCAGGAAACTTTAATTGGGCAGAAGCTCCAGGAAGATGGCAAATTGTAATTAGAGAATTGGCTTTGATGCTAATGACCGAATGGCCCTCTTTGGGTCTTGCTCTTGATAGATAAATCTACAACTATAACTTCTATAGATGTAATTATTACCTTCGATGCTGAACATATATAAGTATCCTAAATGAGTCTTGACCCACAAAAATCTACATTATTTTTTCATCGCCCAGTTAGAAATTACCCTGAGCCTTTACCAAAAGATGAAGTAATAATCATAGCTCCACCACAAATTCCCAAGCAATCTTCAAGTAAATGGATGACCTTGATGTTTCCTTTGATGATTGGCTTTGGAGCATTTGGGCTTGTATCATCTTTCCATTCCAAATGGATGGTTTGGATAATTGGGATCATAATAGGTTTAGCAATAGTTGTTGGTGTATTCATGCTATGGCAACAATATGTAAAACCAAAAAAAGAAAGAGAAAGACAACGGCAAAAATATATAAATTATCTAAATAAAAAAGAAGCTCTACTTTCTCAAATAGTTATTGCTCAACGTAAATTCAATCGACGTCTATATCCCAATATGTCTGGATTGAAAGATGTTATAACATCCAAAGAAGCTGTTTGGGAGCGCAGACGTGATGATAAAGATTTTCTCTTTGCGCCTTTGGGATGGGCAAGACTTCCTCTTTGTGTTCCTGTAAGCCTTCAACTTCCAGAAGACCCAATGCTCGAGCTCAGACCAGATCTATTAGTACTAGCAAATGAATTAGTTTCTCGATTTAAAACTTTAGAAGCAGAACCTGTAGTTGTTCCCTTGGCTCAAATGGAACACCTAGCCATTAGGTCCAATCCTCCAGATGGTCAAAATTTTCTAAAGTATTTACTCAATTATTTAGCCACCTTCCACAACCCTAGTGATCTTCAGATTATGGTTCTTTCTCCTTATGAAGAAGTAGATACTTGGAAATGGTTAAGATGGCTTCCCCACAATAGATTTGGACGAACCAAAGAAGCAGAATCTTCCATCTATTCTCTATGCCTTAGTGGATACAATACAACAGAATGTGTTGAACTTTGGGATAATCACATCTCACCTCGAATACAGCAAGGAATTTCAGTAAAAGAAATCGATCCAGACTCTTATTCTGATGAAACTCCCCTGCCGCCTCATCTTTTGGTAATTTTAGATAACTACGATCCAATCCATTGGCCAGATTCGCTTTTGGAGCGCTTACAATCTATTCACAACCTCAAAGATGCAAATATAACTTTTATCTATCTTTGTCAAAATCGTCAAAAAGAACCAACTATAGCAAAAGCCCGCTTAATTTTGCATCCTCAAGATGGTTTTGTATATCAACAAATGAAATTTGGATCGCCTCTAATAAATGGAAGCCATTATGAATCCCCAACTACGAATGAAGCCGATTCCTTGGCTAGAATGCTGTCTTCTTTAGGGGTGGCCAACCAAAGTAGTTTTGATCTTTCTTCACCAGTTTATTTTAAAGAAATCTTAGAATTAGAATCTGCAAGAGGTTCAGGTAAATTTGATTCTTCAATGCTGCTTTGTTCTCCTATTGGTTTAGGATCAGATGGGAAACCATTAGTCCTAGATCTCAAAGAATCAGCCGCAGGAGGAATGGGTCCTCATGGATTAGTTGTTGGTGCTACCGGATCAGGAAAAAGCGAACTTCTTAGAACACTAGTAACCTCTCTAGCTTGGATCCATGATCCTAAAATATTGAATTTTATTTTTATTGACTTCAAAGGAGGTGCTGCTTTTGACGAACTTTCAAAGCTACCTCACAGTGCTGGTATTATCACTAATCTTGAACAAGATCCCAGTTTGATAAATAGAGCATATGATGCTTTGGGGGGAGAACAACAGATACGTCAAAACCTTCTAAGACGAGCTAATAATTCTGAAAATATTCAACAGTATAACAATTGGCAAAAGTCCCACCCAGAGTTTGATCCACTTCCTTATTTGCTCATCATCGTAGATGAATTTGGAGAACTACTGAACCAAAACCCTCAATTTCTTGACGTTTTAGTTTCCCTAGGTAGGACTGGAAGAAGCACTGGAATGCATCTTCTTTTGTCT
>JAJYPT010000206.1 GCA_021795135.1 Actinomycetes bacterium | reverse complement strand
TGCTCCAATATTTTTTCCTTGGGCTTTTGACCCATTTGAATTAGCCGGTATTGAATTTGTAGAATAACCATTTTGTCTACTTAGACCCCCTAGTCCATTTTGACCAGAAGAGGCAAAAATAGGTTGACTTTTAATAGGTTCTTTTACAGTTGAAGGCAAAAATAAAAGAACAATTATTGCTCCTAAGATAGCTATCAAGGAATCTATTGGAAGGGAAAAATCAATTCCTTTGGTAAAGCTGTCTTTAGCTATAGTAGCTAGTTGTGCTCCATATATTGTTCTAGGCAGAGTATGAGCCAAAGGTAAAGCTGCCATGTGGTGGGCAAGAGCCAAAGCTGTACCAATAGAGCTTTTGATAATAGAGAGTAAAAAGGCGGCAGTTTTAGACCCAAGACCATGGTGGACAAGAGAAGAATTCAAATAGCTTCGGAACTTAGAAGAAGATAGGCTTCCTGTTATAGCTACTCCTAATGCTCCTCCCACTTGCATATTAGTAGAGTTCATTGCCGAGCCAACTCCAGCTGATTCTCTTGGCAGAGACCCCATTACAGCTTCTATTGAAGGAGAAACCGTTGTTCCCATTCCTATTCCTATGAGTAGGATCGGAATAAAAAGTGAAGTATAACTAGCCGAGGTGCTAGCTACGCTTGAGAACCAAAAAAGTCCCACAGCTATTGTCAACATGCCAATAAAAACTGTTATTTTGGTTCCTATTTTATGTACCACACGTACAGAAATAGGTGCAACTATAGTAATCATAAGAGCCAATGGCACAGTACGAAGGCCTGCTTGGAGTGGGGAAAAACCTAAAATAAACTGAAAATATTGCGTTATTAAAAACAAAGAGCCAAATAGAGCGAAAAAAACTAAAGAAACAGAAGTACTTGCTGCGCTAAAGCGGGGATTTGAAAATAATTTAATATCTAGCATGGAATGAGGAGTCTTCTTTTCCCATATCACAAATCCTGTAAGTATTACTATTGCGCCAAAAAATGCTAAAAGGGTTGTCCTAGAAGTCCATCCATGCGAAGGAGCTTCTATTATTGCCCAAAGTAAAAGTCCCAGTCCTGCTATTGAGCTAATTACTCCTATAAAATCCATTTTCTTAGGGTTTGGATTTGCAGAATTTGTGATTAAAGGAATTCCTGCTGCTATAGATATAATAGTAATTGGAACATTAATCAAAAATATAGAGCCCCACCAAAAGTGCTGTAAAAGCCATCCTCCAGCCAGGGGGCCAATGGCTACACCTAGTCCTGATACTCCTGACCATATGGAAATCGCTTTGGCTCTTTCTCTTGGATCTTTGAAAGTATTGGTTATAATAGACAAAGTTGCAGGCATGATCAAAGCTCCGCCAATTCCCATAAAAGCTCTAGTGCCTATCAAAACATCAGATGAGCTAGCAAAAGCTGAAAGACCAGAACCCAGTCCAAATATGGCCAGGCCTACAAAAAGGGTCCACTTCCTTCCAAAACGATCTCCAAGACTTCCTCCTGTTAGCAACAGACCAGCAAATACAATTATGTAGGCATCCATTATCCACTGAAGTTGGCTGGTGGAGGCTTTTAAATCCCTTACCAAAGTAGGTAAAGCCACGTTCAATATGGTGTTATCTAAACTTATTATGACCAGGCTTAGGGATAAAACTGCCAAAGAAGCCCATTTTTTTCTCGAATCATCTGTGTGTTTTGTCATAAGATTCCTTTTTTGGAAAGACTTGTTTGAGCAAATAAATTGGAAAAAGTGACTATAGCAACAAATACAAAACCAGTAAAGAATTTACAAGAGCCATCAATTGATCCAGATATAAAATGACCTAACACTAATTTTGCTCCTTGGACAAGAATGGAAGGGGAGTAGTATTTATTTGGATATCCAAGTCCAACTCCTTTAAAACATCTTTCAATCTAGAAAAAAGCTTAGGAAATAAATTCTTAGTTTTACCAAATTTTATTTTTGAGCACTTTGAGAAAAATCTAAACCTATAGCAATGTGAAACTTTTAGTTCAATTTGTTTCCATAGAGACTCAATATGTTTTTATATCCCTAACGTGAATACTTTATGACAAAGACACCACAGAAGTTCTTTAGCTTTTTATCTTTAGAATTAGATATTTTTGGTTTATCTCTCCTAACTCGAGCGAGACTGGGCACCAACTTCACCTACTTTTTTCTAAAACCCCAAATCGATATTGTGAATTATCTACACTTTACGATCTCGATTTAATCTTTAGAAGTTTCTCAAGCCCACCTAACTACTATTTCATTTAGTGATTTATTTCCTTATGAAGGCTTTTTTTGAAGAGATTGCTTAAAACCTTTGATTGAATTTAAGTACCTGGGACGTGGTTATTCCAGTTGTTGAGATATTCTAAAAGTTAATAATTGGTCTAAAGAGGTGTAGAAATTATTACTAGTGAATTCAATGATTAGTTCTCAATATTTTTTGATCAATTGATTCTAAAAAAACAAAAGGAGTTATGTTGGTGTCACATAAAACCAAAGGAGGTGAATAATTTGCTTAAGTTTTCAAGTCAAATAGGAAGTACTTTTGTTGGTAGGAAGCTTTGTTTAGATCCCCATAGGAACTAGTAGCATCTGTGGGAATGGTAACTGCTTATACTTTTTGTCGTTGCCCGAGCGGGGTTCTACATCCCACGACTAAAGTCATGGGCTTTCCACCCCGATCCCATTTTGGTAAATAGGGCTTAAAAGAGTTGATATCAAGTATTTACTAAACATTTAAAACTAAATTGGCAAGATGAATTTAAAATACTGAAAACTTGAAGCATACGTCTTCCTCAAGGAATATTAATTCTTAGTGGAATTGATAAAGGTATTGAGATGCAGGTCAAAAAGGTGAATCAAATTACCCTTCAAAAAAAGTTGAAGAAGTAAATGAATTTATGTTGTTTCTGAGGCATTTTTTGCTAAAGATTGGCTGCAACCAGAAGAAGAAGCATGGAAAAGCTATCAATTGGACAAGTAGCCTTAGATATCTTTTCTTTCTAATCGGAAGTCCACTCTAATCAGTGACCATGCTATCTTAGTTAAAATGTCAGCTATTTCTAAAGTGACTATTGAAGATGCTTTAATAAAGTTTCTTCAATTTAAACACAAGTCTTTGACGCCTTATACTTTTAGTCTTTATGAAGAAGTAGTTGGTTTGTTGACCCAATACCTAAATGGTTATGGAGCCGATAAATTAACTAAATCACAGAATCAGTTTTTTCAAGCTGCCTATAAAGCAGGCGACGAGGGAGCTTTTTGTCATTTGTTCTCTCCAATAGCAATTATCGATAATTTGGGAGGATTTTTAAACTATTTTATGATTCGCAAAGTAAATGCAGATCAAGAATTGTTAGAGACAACTGGAATAGTTATTCAAGATTTGACTAAGTGGCTATATGAAAAAGAATTGATTGATAATCAAGCATTAGACATAGCTTTAGAAATGAGCCAA
>JAJYPT010000205.1 GCA_021795135.1 Actinomycetes bacterium | reverse complement strand
CTAATACTTGGGCAACCAAATGATTCTTCAAACGATAATAACGATAACGACCATGTTTTTCTACACTTATAAGTCCACCTTGGACTAACTTAGCTAAATGAACGCTAGCAGTAGAAGCAGCTACTTTAGCTTCCTTGCTAAGTACACTAGCTGGCAAGGCTCTCCCGTCAGCTAGTGCTGACAAAATAGCTGCTCTAGCTGGTTCCCCAATCAGTTCTGCTGGTCTAGCTAAATTTAACTGCCCCAAAGATCGCTCCATCTTTATATATTAATTCTAAAACGTTTCGTCTTAGAGCGAAATATCTCGATGCTAGCTTGACTCTTATGAAAATAATTTCAAAAATGGGCATTCTACTGCTTATGTCTAGCGCCATGTTTTTAGTTCTTTTAGACGTGACGGTCCTAAATGTTGCCCTCCCCCACATAAGAGCCGGTCTTGGAGCTTCAGTATCTCAAACACAATGGATTATTGATGCCTATTCAATAACTTTTGCTGCTTTATTGCTAGCTGGAGGAACAATTGGAGATACATATGGACATAAATTTGTAGTTTTATTTGGTTTAGGAATTTTTGCAATTTCTTCTGCAGCTGGTGGGTTTTCTCAAAACGTTACAGAATTAATTGCATCTCGTGCAGTTCAAGGAATTGGAGCAGCACTATTATTACCTGGCAGTTTAGCAATCATAACGCATCAGTTTCCCAAACAAGGCGAACAGACAAAAGCCATAGGGATTTGGGCATCTATTTCTTCATTAGCTCTACCAGCAGGACCAATATTAGGTGGTTTGTTAATATACAGTTTCGGATGGAGATCCATATTTGCAATAAATACAATAGTGATCATCCCAGTAATAATTGCAACAATCAAAGCTGTGAGCAAAAGTCAAAATGAAAAAAGAATCCCTCTAGATATATGGGGAATAATAATAGTTGGTGCCATACTTGCTCTGGTTTCCTATGGAATAATCTCTACAGGAAACCAAGGTTTTAGTTCTAGCCTAACCTTATTCGCATTTGGTTTAGCTTTTATTTTCTTAATAATTTTCGTTTTTGTTGAATCTCAAAACTCCTATCCAGTGTTTCAGCTTCAATTATTAAAAAATTCTAATTTTGTTGGTTCAATTGCCGTAGCAGGATTGATGAACCTTGTAGCCATTGGAACCTTATTACTACTTAGTTTTTACCTTCAAGTCATACAGCATCATTCAGCTTTACTGACTGGAGTTGAATTAGTGCCAATGTTTGCACTGTTGAGCCTATTGGCTCCAATTTCTGCTAAATCAGTCACTAAATTTTCTTATAGCCCAACTATAGCTATCGGTTTGATTCTTGGAATAGGTGGATTAGCACTCCTTCACTATTTCATAAGAGCCAATACTAGCTATCTAGTACTACTGCCTTCTTTGATGCTGTTGGGAAGCGGATTAGGGATAATAACCACAGCCGTAGTGGCTACTACTATGGCATCTGTTCCAAAACAAAATGCAGGCTTTGCTTCAGCGGTGAACAATAGCGCGCGCCAAAGTGGAGGAGCTTTTGGAATCGCTCTTTTTGGATCCTTAGCTAAGAATCCAAACAATAAAACTTATTTTATGGCCGGATTCCATTTAGCAGAAATAATTGGCGCTGGATTATGGCTCTTAGCCTTAGCCATTGCAATATTTTTGATTAAAAAATCTTCTTTCTAATAAAGAGATAAAAATTTTACTTCTCAATTGGATTATCTGAATAGAAAGATCATCAACATAAAAATAAATATCTTTACATCTAATGAGCTTACGATCAACGTAGATATTTTAAATACCAAATACGAGTAGCTATTTTATCCCTATCACTAGAGGGATTTAACAGATGAATTTTGGAAATACATCAAAGAAGGAAACCCCTATATAAAATTAAGGTATTTGGTTGATCATGTAATCCAACTTTAAACTCTTATTTAAATTTATTTCTTTAGGTTTATGCGCCAACTCTAACAACTATTCCTATCAAATCCAACAAATAAAATCCTATTAGAACTCCTTCTACTCAAGTACTAGATAGATGTTGTTGTTCTAGTCTTTTTTTCTTTTTGCCCCCGCTGCTAAAAGAAAAGAATATCAAAGTTATTAGTGAAGTGACCAACAACATAGTTACACTAAGTATCGCATTGGCTGAATGGGGGTCTAAGAAATTGACCATCCTAATCATGCAATATCCACCTACAGATAATAAACCTGCTGCACCAATTATAATAGTTGTCATATTTACTGCCTTTTTAGAAGCACGTTCTGGAAAAACAATTGCAGTACCAATTTGGAGTCCAAATAGTTTTCCAATAACAAAAGCAGATAAAAAGGTTCCCCAATATACAATACCTAATCCAATTTGGAAATTCACTACCCTCCAAGCATCTAGTACAGCCCAAATACCTGCAAAATAAACTTGAAAAAGAATATATTTAGCTACAACAATGTCTTTTCCCAACACTACTTTTCGTGTTTTGACTATTACTATTCCAACTACCAAATCAACTACTGTAAATATTAAATAGATATGCATATAAAGAGGAACATAAGAGGGAATGCCAGTAAACAACAATCCAAACAGGGCTGAAAAAAACACAAATACATATACTCCCCCAGCAGAAGAAGAACTGTCTAGTTTTTGTTTGGTTGATTTAGTTTTATTTAATTTAGTTTTTTTATCCAAAAATATTCCTCTTTTTCTAAATCAGATTATTTATTTCAAGAGCTAAAGACCAAGAGTGTGTTCTATGGAACGTGCAGTAGAAGTTAGACCTGAAATTACATCTTGACGGAGAGTGTGTCTTCGAGAAATAGTAATACTAAAGCCCTACTCCTGCATCAAATCTAACTGGGGTTACCCAAACAACTATTCCTATTCGAATTCTTATTACTCTAAGTACTAGATAGGTTTTGTTGTTCTGCGTAGCTCCCAAATAACAAGTCCACCACTTATGTAAGATTTGCTCCATAATAATAATGGAGGAAAGAATCAATGAAATCAAAAAGGCATACTCCTGAACAAGTAATAAAAAAGCTGGCAGAAGGAGATAAGTTATTAAATGAAGGAGCAACTGTAGCTGAAGTTGCCCGTGGGTTTGGAATTACTACAACTACTTGGTGGCGTTGGAAGAATCAATATGGTGGGATGAAAGCCAATGATGCTAAACGCCTAAAAGAACTTGAGAATGAAAATAAGAAACTAAAAAACATCATTGGAGACCAAGCTTTAGATATTGCAATGCTTAAGGAGTTGGCTGAGGGAAACTTCTAAAGACCAAATCGTCGTCGTAAAGCTGTAGCTAATTTACAATATCGATTTGGGGTCTCCGAAAGAAAAGCGTGCCGAACTGTCGGTCAACATCGTTCAACTCAACGAACATTAGCACCGCTTTTAGCTCAACAAGATGAAGCACTTATTGAGTGGCTAAAAGGCTTTTCTATAATTCATCCTAGGTGGGGCTATAAAAGAGCTTA
>JAJYPT010000204.1 GCA_021795135.1 Actinomycetes bacterium | reverse complement strand
CTCCATTGTCTCTCAAAGGAGTAGCTGGTGTAGCTGGGGTGCCAAAACCTTGATAGGCACCTGATCCTGGTAAAGAAGCTGTAGAAGCAGACATGGTTAAATTTCCCAATATCCCTGGAAAACCCCTATTTTGTCCGCTATTGTCAACTGACAATACTATCCCCCCTCATGGGTCCTAAAACCAAATAGTCATCTTGTTAAGATCAATAACCTTAAAAGCCACTTTAACTCTATGGCCAAGTTATACAAAATTTTCAAAAAATTATAAACTGTATGTGACAGACCTTACTAGCATAAAAGGCTTCAACCTAGCGTGGCTGTAATAACTATAAGATAATATCTGATAGGGTAATAGCTAACTTCTATGATCGGCTAAAATATCTATTGTTAAGCGTGCAACTAATTGCCTTAGAATAATAAAAGTTCCTATTTTTTTTTGTATTATAAGATAAAATGCCTCTTCCCCCCACCTTTCCTCCTCTGTCTTCTTTAGATGTGTTTGTAAGCGCTGTACGCCTAGGTAGTGTATCGCGAGCTGCTGCAGCTCATGGGATATCTCAACCCACAGCCAGTGCTCGGATTCAAAACCTTGAAAGACAACTTGGTATTCGCCTTCTAAATAGAGGAACTGGGGGATCTACTCCAACCCAAGGTGGATATTTAGTAGCAGAGTGGGCAAGTACAATTCTAGAAGACTCTAACAATTTAATGGCAGGGCTAGAAGCTTTGCGAACTAAATCTGAAGATAAATTACGTCTAGCTGCAAGTTTGACTATTGCAGAATACCTCTTACCTGGATGGCTAGCTCATTTTCAAACCCGTCACCCTGGAGCTTCAGCTGCTTTGGAGGTCACAAATTCTTCTAAAGTAATTGAAAGTGTAGAAAATGGCAATGTTGATTTAGGCTTTATTGAATCTCCAGGATCGGCTCATGGTCTAGATAGCATAGAAGTTGGTTGTGATGAATTAGTACTAGTAGTTGCTTCTACCCATCCATTGGCAAAACGTAAAAATCCCCTACCTTGTTCTGATTTGAAAAAGGTAAACCTTATACTAAGAGAGCCAGGTTCTGGAACCAGAGAGTCTCTAGAAACTGCTTTAGAAGAATGCAACAGCTCAATACCTCAACCCTTACTAGAGCTAGGTTCTAATTCAGCAATAAAAGCAGCTATCTTAGATGGAGCTGGGGCAGCAGTTCTTAGCAAACTCGCAGTAGAAATTGAAATTAGAGATGGCCGCCTTAGTATGGTGCCACTCAAAGGACCTATGCTAAAACGTCACCTCAGAGCAATTTGGCTTGCTAACAACCCTTTATCTGAGCTAGCAAGTTCCTTACTAGCTCAGATAAAGCTGTAATGATAATTTTAGCCAGCTTGGGTTACTGCGCCTTTTTCAGCACCTTGGGCTAGATGAGCATATTTAGCCAATACTCCAGTTTCGTAACGCCTTGGTAAAGGCTTCCAATTTTGTTTACGTGCTTGAAGCTCATCTGAATCCACCATGAGATCAATACTGCGGCGATCAACATCTATTATGATGCGATCTCCATCTTTGACCAAAGCAATTGGTCCACCATCGGTTGCTTCTGGAGAAACATGTCCTATACAAAAGCCATGAGTTCCACCGGAAAAACGTCCATCTGTAATCAAAGCAGTGTCGGCTCCTCTGCCTGCACCTTTCATAGCTCCTGTGACTGCTAACATCTCTCGCATGCCAGGACCTCCCTTTGGTCCCTCATAACGGATAACTACCACATCTCCAGCATTGATAGACCCAGACAATATCGCATCCATTGCTTTTTGTTCTCCGTCAAAAACCCTAGCTATGCCATCAAAATAAGATTGATCGATGCCTGCTACTTTTACAACTGAACCCTTAGGAGCCAAAGTTCCACTCAATATTGCTATACCACCTTGGAGATGAATAGGATTATCTAAGCTATGAATAACTTCGCCATCTACTTTAGGGGTATTTGCCTCAGATAAATTCTCAGCTATAGTTTTGCCAGTTACTGTAATACAATCTCCATTTATCAAACCTGCTTGTAGTAACTCTTGCATTACTACATTGATCCCACCAATTCGATCTATGTCGCTCATATGATATTTGCCATGAGGTTTGGTATCAGCAATATGGGGAACTTTACGTCCTATGCGGTTAAAATCTTCTAAATGCAGATCTACTTTTGCCTCATGGGCAATAGCTAAAAGATGCAAAACTGCATTTGTGGATCCTCCTAGTGCCATAACTAAAGCAATAGCATTTTCAAAAGCAGGCTTTGTCATAATATCTCTAGAGCTAATTCCAGCTTTAACTAATTGCATAACTGCTTGACCACTAGCTACGGCTAAATCAGATCTTCTATGATCTACAGCTGGTGCAGATGCACTATTTGGCAATGCCATCCCTAAAGCCTCTGCTACTGATGCCATAGTATTAGCAGTAAACATACCAGCACAGCTTCCAACTGTGGGGCAAGCATTTTTTTCTATCTGGCAAAGCTCATTTTCATCTATAGAACCTGCTGCATAAGCCCCTACCGCTTCAAAAACACTTACAATATCTAAAGAATTGCCATTGAGACGTCCTGGTAAAATACTTCCACCATATAAAAATACTGATGGAATATTTAATCTAGCAGAAGCCATTAGCATCCCCGGCAAAGACTTATCGCATCCAGCAAGACTTACTAGGGCATCAAAGCGTTCGGCATGAACCATAACTTCTACCGAGTCAGCAATTACTTCTCTACTTACCAAAGAAGCACGCATGCCTTCATGTCCCATGGAAATACCATCAGAAACAGCTATTGTTCCAAATTCAATTGGATAGCCTCCCGCTTCAAAAACACCTTCTTTTACTTTTTTTGCCAAATCTCCCAATGGCATATTACAAGGAGTTACTTCATTCCAAGAAGAAGCTACTGCAACTTGGGTCTTGTTCCAATCATCATCTCCCATACCAATAGCTCTGAGCATAGCCCTAGCAGGAGCTCTTTCGTATCCTTGAGTAACTTCAAAGCTACGAGGATTCATCTTATGTTGAGATTTTTCATTATCTTGATTCATTTTTCACCTTGTTTTTTAAAAGCTAGCAATTGAGATACTGATTTGGCATCTGCACGACCTTTGGTGAGCCTCATGACTTGGCCCAGTAAAAATTGCGCTAGCTTGTCTTCTCCTTGTATGTATCTATTCCACTCATTTGGATGTGAAGCTATTACTTGATTCAAAGCCCCTTCAAGTTCTTGGTCTCCCAAAGCTTGATATTGTTTTTCTTGTACTATTTGGCTTGGAGTTTTCTTAGTCTTGATCATTTCAGATAAAACGTCTTTAGCTTGAGTAGCACTTAGCTTTGAATGTTTTTCCATGCCAATAAGTTCTACAAAATCTTCAATAATTAAATTAGCAAAATTATCAATATTGGCTGCAATTTCATTTAAGGTCCTATTTAGAGATAAACGGGCATCTGCTCCTAGTTCAATTGCA
>JAJYPT010000203.1 GCA_021795135.1 Actinomycetes bacterium | reverse complement strand
TACACTAGAGTAAGTTCTACAACCAAAAAAGGAGTACTAGTGAAAAAACGTTCTTTGGGCATACTTATTTTAACTATTTTCAAAATCGCCAAGAAATACAGAAGAAAGAAAAAACAAGCTAAAAGCTTATTATCACGTAGATAACTTTTGGTCTAGTTATAGGTTTCATGTAGGTCTATTTCCAATAAAATTAAAATACTAGTCAATAATGATTACCTCTAAATTTCTAGGTCCATGTACACCTTCGACTCTTTTTAATTCAATATCAGAAGTAGCTGAGGGTCCTGAGATAAAAGTAAGGGGATCGTTTGCATACTTAGCAATTACAGTTATAGCCTCAGGAACAAGATCAAATATTTGATCTTTGTCAACTATACAGATATGCAAATCGGGAATCAGGGATATAACACGTCTTCCTTGTTGGAATCTGCCATTTAAAATTATCGTTCCTGTTTGAGCTATTGCTGCTGTGCATCCAGTAAGTACTGCATCAATATTGTCTAGTTCTTCCACCCCTAAATGTTTTTGGTCATCATCTGAAACTATATATTTATCCCGTGAGATCCATGCTTTTGGAATAGCGCCTGGAACCACTATCGTTTTTACTTTGTGAATTTGCAAAACAGTTTCAATGGTTGATATCAACTCTGACCTTGATACTATATGCACGTTTGCTTTATATTGCCCTACACGTTCGGCAAATTTAGCTGTGACATGTTGTTTTTGTTCAACTGAAGTCTTGTTGTAATCTCTTGAGATAAAAAAAGTAGATTCTTGTTGTCCTCTAGAGCCATTTTTGTCAAATGATAGGCGAATCCTATTTAAAATTTTTTCTCTATCACCCATGATGTTTTCTCCACCACATTCTAAAAGTCTCTGATGGTACCGAAGGTAAATTGCGAGAATTTGTCCAATGCGATATTCCAGGTAAAGCATTGACTAAATAACTAGAAGAAAAAACACCATTACCATTTCTAGCTAATTTTTGGGCTGTCTCAAAACGAGTTGATTCCATAAAGCTCCAACACATTGCTTCCATAGCCATTCGCTCAGGAGCACTGTGAATACTAAATCTATGCGATTTGGTATTATTTTCTACTATTTTTCCTCTCAAGTGAATCAAAATATTAGGAATGTTTATTTCAACAGGACACACTTGATAACATGCTCCACAAAGAGTTGATGCATAAGCAAGAGAGTCTGAATTCTTACTATGACCAATCCCAGCTAATTGAGGAGTCAAAATAGCACCGATGGGTCCAGGATAGGACGAATTGTAAGCATGTCCCCCACTACGCTCATAAACAGGACAAACGTTCAAACAAGCGCTACAACGTATACAATTGAGAGTCTGTTTGCCAATAGGGTCATCTAGAACTTTAGTTCTGCCATTATCTAATAAAACTATATGGAATTCTTGAGGACCATCTCCTTTGGTTACTCCTGTCCAAAGCGATGTATAAGGATTCATTCTTTCAGCTGTAGAAGACCGTGGCAACAATTGTAAAAGAACTTCCAAATCTTGAAAAGTTGGAATTGTTTTTTCAATTCCCATAACAGTAATCAAAACCTGGGGCAAAGTAAGACACATCCGGCCATTTCCCTCAGACTCAACCACCCCAACAGTGCCAGTTTGTGCCACTGCGAAATTAGCTCCACTAATTCCCACTTTGGTATTTAAAAACTTTTTCCGCAAATAGCTTCTAGCTGCCATAGCCAATTCTTTAGGATCATCAGAAAAAGAACCTTGACCCAATGTTTTTAAAAATAATTCCCTAATTTCAGCCCTGTTTTTATGAATTGCTGGAACAAGGATATGTGAAGAGGTTTCATTAGCTAGTTGAACAATCAACTCAGCTAAATCAGTTTCAAAAGCTTGAATACCTTCTTTGGCCAAAGCTTCATTTAACCCAATTTCATCAGTAGTAATAGATTTTACTTTTATGACCTCTTTGGCATTGTGGGATTTGATAATGCTAGAAATTATACGATTAGCTTCTTTTGCATCACTTGCCCAATGAACCACTCCCCCAGCTTGTTGGATTGATGCTTCCAGCTGGATTAGATAAGTATCTAAATTATCCATTACGTGTTCTTTTATCTCTCGTCCTGTTTGGCGCAATTGTTGCCAATCGGACAACTCTTGGACAACAGATTTCCTTTTATCTCTAATGGTATGAGTAGCAACTCTAAGATTTGTCCTAAGTTGGCTATTAGATAATTCTTTTTTAGCCAATTGGGTAAAAGTAGGGGAATTTGTTTCTGTAAAAGTTTTCTTAGTCATCGTAATCTTGTTGCCTAGAAGCCAAAATTTCAGCGATATGCAAAGTACCTACACCAGTTGACATTTTATCTAGGCCACCTCCAATATGCATAAGACAAGAAGTATCACAAGCTGTGCAAATTTCTGCTCCTGTATTTAACACATGTCGCATCTTGTCTGAAAGCATTGCTGTTGAAGTTTGAGGATTTTTTACTGAAAAAGTACCTCCGAAACCACAACATTCATCTGATTCTTCCAGTTCAATAAGATTTATACCTCTTACCTTTTTCAATAGGCGAAGAGGTATGTCTCCCAGCTCAAGTACTCTAAGAGAATGACAAGTTGGATGATAGGTAACACTATGGGGATAATAGGCTCCTAGATCTTCGACACCTAATACTTTTACAATAAATTCTGTAAATTCATATGCCTTTGGTATAAAAGCTTGTACTTTTTCAATCAAAGAAGAGTCATTGGTTTCTTTGGCCAAATACAAATAGCCTTCTCGCATCATACCTATACAAGAAGCCGAAGGAGCAACAATAAGATTAGCATCTTGAAATATGTCTAAAGTACGCTTCATCAATTGAATAGCTTCTTTTTGATAACCAGTATTTAAATGCATTTGCCCACAACAAGTTTGATCTAGGCGAAAGTCTATTTTACAATTTAGATCTTCAAGAACTTTAACTGTTGCCTTTAAAGCATTGGGGAAAAAGGTGTCATTGAAACAAGTAGCAAAGAGAGAGATTTGAGTAGAAGGCATTGGATCCTTATGTCAGATATGAAAAAAGTATCTTTTTGTAAATTAGCTATAAATTTATATTAGTTACAAACTAGCTTTGGGTGATTTGTTTATTTTAGAAGAAAAATCAAAACTTTATTTTCAATCCTAATTTTTCCATTTTTCAAATCTGCATATTTGAATAGATGAGTCTTTTGTATTGAAATCTAAAAAATCAACTTTATAAATTTGGTTTTAGATAAAAACACACAGCTTAGGTTTAGATAACTCTATTTAGGGTCAATAGTAGATAAAGCTTGTCTTTGCTATTGAGACTGATAAAATTTTTGTAACTTTGCTATTTAATTAAATTAAATGGGGGGAGTCGTGAGTGAATCTTTCCAGACTCATGAATATCTAAATATTAGTGACCGTCTAGATAAAAATCACGCTACCAAGCTTTACTGGTCGTTATCGCTAATGGCTACTATCGGTGGCTTC
>JAJYPT010000202.1 GCA_021795135.1 Actinomycetes bacterium | reverse complement strand
ATTAGCGGGTCAAAAAGTAGTCCTTGATATTAGATTGAGCTTATTTTCTCACATTCAAAAACAATCTCAAAAATTTCATCAAATGCATAGAAGTGGAGATTTAGTTGCTCGACTAGGTGGAGATGTGCAATCAGTTCAAGCTGGGGTAGTAAATGCATTGCCAACTGTTATAAACAGTTCTCTAACTGTGGTTGGTATGGTTGTAATTATGTTCTTTATGAACTGGAAATTTGCCCTTGTAATTACAATAATTTTTGTTGTAATAGCTTTTTTGATTTTTAGATATATGGCTCAAATTAGAACTTATCAAGTTGCTTCTAAATATGAAAGTGGAATAAGTTCAGCAAAAGCTTCAGAAGTATTAAATGGAATATCAACAGTGCAAGCACTTGGAACAGAAGGACTGGAATGGTCTAATTATTCTACCCATGCCACTGCAAGTTTAGAAGCTGGTAAATCTTCAGCTCTAGCTCAAGCCCAACTTACTCCAATAGTAAATTTTGCT
The DNA here is from genome assembly GCA_021795135.1 of Actinomycetes bacterium. Taxonomy (GTDB): domain Bacteria; phylum Actinomycetota; class Acidimicrobiia; order Acidimicrobiales; family JAJYPT01; genus JAJYPT01. Next base: position 2,993 of record JAJYPT010000202.1, on the reverse strand, counting down.
ATGGCAGCTGGATCTGCAATTATAGTTTACTATGGGGCTCAGCTTGTATTGTCTGCACAGTTGACTCCAGGAGATATTTTAGTTTTTACTGCTTATCTCAAAGGCATGTACACTCCTGCACGCCAATTATCAAAACTTGCTCAAGTAATAGGTAGAGGCCAAGCAGCTGCTGCTAGAATTTTTGAAATTTTAAATACCCACATGGAAATTCCAATAACAGGTCCAGGTATTGTTCTCCCAATTGTGGGGGAAAAGATTGTATTTCAAGACGTAAGTTTTTCTTATGCCGACAGAGTTGTCTTAGACAAAATTAATTTAGAGATTCCAAAAGGTTCCAAAATTGCTTTGATCGGTCCAACTGGGGTTGGAAAATCTACTTTGATGAAATTATTGTTGCGTTTTGTTGATCCAACTAGTGGAACTATTTTTATAGATGGAATTGATATTGAAGAATTTTTATTAGAAAATCTTAGGTCTGCTATTTCTTTAGTATCTCAAGAAAATTATATGTTTCCAGCAACTATTTGGGAAAATATTATTTATGGATCAAATCTAAAAGGGGTAGAAGGAGCCCTTTATGCAGCCAAACAAGCAGGGGTAGATGACGTAATATCTGGGTTCGATTCTGGATATATGACTATGGTCAAAGAAAGAGGAGCTTCTCTATCAGGGGGCCAACGTCAATGCGTTGCTCTTGCAAGAGCTGCTGCAAGAAATAGTCCTATACTTTTGCTTGATGAGCCAACTACAGGCTTAGATGCCGAATTGGAAACAGTTGTATTACAAGCAATAAAAAAGATTTCTAAAAATAGAACTACCTTAATGGTTTCGCATCAGTTAAATGCAGTCAAAATGATGGAGAAAACTATTCTAATTCAAAATGGAAATTTAATTCCAGTTTCTAGTAATGATCTAAATATTGAAAATTTTGCCAATTTAGTAGGCAGAAGCTATGAATTTGATCGTAAGCAAAATATTGCTTATGCAAGTAATCCGGTAAAAATCATCCCAAGACCTATTGAATTAGGAAATAGCCAAGTCTTTCATAATTAAAAGTACTTAAGTAAAGTTTTACTCCTTTTATCCTCAGTTATTAAATTTTTCCAAATAGTAATTCCAATTTTTAACCAAATAATTATAGACAAGATAAACCATTAAAGAATTAGAGGAAATAGTGCAACAAACTATAGGCTATTTAACTAAGAGATTTCCCCGAGTTTCAGAGACATTTATATTAGATGAAATTTTAGGTCTCGAAGCTTTGGGTATACCTTTAGTTTTGTTTGCAATAGCTCCTCCAGGAAAAGAATTACTACAACCTGATGTAGAAAAAGTACAAAGCCCTGTTTTTTATATACGACCCTATTACCAAAGAGTCAGGGACAAATTAAAAACAAAGTTAGATGTTTTGGTAAATCATATTAATCTTTTTACTATTTCTCCTAAGCGTTATTTAAATGTAGTGCTTTACATAGCACGCAAAAGACGTCATCTTTCTACAGTTAAACATTTTATAGAAGCAGGACAGCTGGCTATGATGCTAAAAAAGAAAAATGCTGTCCATCTACATGCTGCTTTTGCCCACGGCCCAGCCTCTGTAGCTCATTTTGTTCATTTGCTTACAGGAATTCCTTTTAGCTTTGCTGGACATGCAAAAGATATTTATATTTCTGCTCCTGATTTATTGGCTAGAAAAATAACAGCTGCAGAATTTGTTCTTGCTTGTTCAAAATCAGCTCGAGATTATCTTGTGAGTTTATCTGAGTCAAATCAAGAAAAAATAAAACTTATTTCTCATGGGGTAGATATTATTCGTTTCTCTCCCACAGGATCCTCCCTAGATGTTTTAGATGATTCCATTCATATACTAGGGGTGGGTAGATTGGTTGAGAAAAAAGGATACCCAGTCTTGTTAGAAGCAATTTCTATTCTGGTGGAAAAAAACTATAAAATTACTTGCGAAATTATAGGGTCTGGACCGCTAAAAGCTGAACTATTGAATTTAGTAAATAAGTTAAAAATTAATAACGTAGTAAGTTTCAAAGGTAGCCTTGTCCATCAACAAATTGCCCAAGCTTATAGAACTTGTGATATTTTCGTCCAAAGTAGCATTGTTTTATCAAACCGAGATCGTGATGGAATTCCCAATTCTTTGCTTGAAGCAATGGCTAGTGCTAAAGCAGTCGTAGCTTCTGCAGTGGCAGGTATTCCAGAAGTATTGCCCCCAGGTTGTGGAATCTTAGTACCTCCAGATAACCCCCAAGAATTGGCTGATGCTTTAATTCGCCTAATCGAAGATGAAGTCTTAAGAGACAACCTTGCTAAGACAGCTCGTAGTTTCGTAGTAAAAAATTATAATCGCAAAGATTGTATTAAAGTAGTTGCTTCTTTGTTTAAAAACCAGTTAAATCCTTAGCTTGATTCTCTAAATAATTTTATTTTTCTATGTGATTATTTTGCCTTTACTTTTCTCTTACTTTGTCCAGTCATACTTATCATAAAGACAAAAAAAGATTTATGAGTTCTATATATTTTATATAAAACTCATCTAAATTATCTTTTTTTAGTTTCTATTTTGATACCACCACGAACTTTATTTTGGCAAAAGTGGCGGCAAAAATTATTGGAAATAATGAAAGGAAATCAGTGAAAAGAGCTGTCGTAACTGGAGCTGGTGGTTTTATTGGCTCACATCTATGTGAGTATCTTGTGTCCAAGCAAGTACAAGTAATAGCTATAGATTCTTTAACTAATTATTATAATGTTGATGAGAAATTAGATAATTTAGATCAAATCAAAGCTACAGGGGTTGAAAAAGTAGATTACGATGATTTGGCTATTTCTGATCTTGTAGCTCATTTCCAAGATACTGATGTTGTTTTTCATCTTGCGGGACGACCTGGGGTAAGGCTTTCTTTTGAAGACTATCAAGGTTATGTTCATGATAATTTAGTTGGAACCGCTCGTGTGGTAGAAGCTTGTCTTAGGGCTAA
>JAJYPT010000201.1 GCA_021795135.1 Actinomycetes bacterium | reverse complement strand
TCATCTATGTTAGAGGCGGAGGCTGTCTTTCGAGTAGGTCAAATAGCTAGATTAGCGAATGCACCTGGATATATAGTTCATCTGAGTTCAAAAGAAGCTGTACAAGCTTTGAAATTCGTTCGCAAGTTAGGAGCTAATTTAGGTGCTGAGACTTGTCCTCAGTATTTATTCCTTGATGAAAAAGTTTATGATTCTAATAGCTTTTCAGTTGCTAAATATGTTTATACTCCTCCTTCGAGACCATTGAGTGATCAAGATGGGCTATGGAAAGCCTTAAAATCAAATGATATTGGTATTGTATCCAGTGATCACTGCCCATTTGATTTCCACGGTGCTAAAGAATTAGGAAAACAAGACTTTCGTCTTATTCCCAATGGTGGACCAGGAATTGAAACCCGAGTTCCTCTTATGCTTACAGCTGTTAGAAAACACCAGATTGAATTAGGGCAAGCAGTAGCTTGGGTATCTACTAATGCTAGTAAGCAGTTTGGGATGTTTCCACAAAAAGGAGTTATCATGCCAAACAGTGATGCTGACATTATTGTTGTGGAAAAACAAGCTAAACCTAAAGTCGTCGAGGTAGGGACGCTTCACCAAAGAATTGACTATACACCTTATGAAGGCTGGCCTATGGAAGGATTCCCAAGAGACGTAATGGTAGGGGGGGAATGGGTAGTTAGAAATTACTGTGAAACTAACATAATGCCAAGAGGTCAATTTATTGGTCTGTCTGATAAGTCTTAAGATTAGAGTATAAAAATTTTCTAACTATAGAGATTTGAATTTTGTCAAATAGTTATCAATAGTCAATATAAATTTTGCAATTCAAATCTTTTCAACAACTTTAAAGTAGTAACCCTTAGTCAATAATTACTACTTGAATCTTTAGTTTTATTTCTTCTAAGTATAAAGAGCAATGACATCAGAAAGAATTAGGAGTTTATTTTGCCATTAATGTTTTTAAACGGAACTGCTATGTCTGGACATAGTTCTCACTATGTAGTAGAAGGTTCTAAATTTATTGGTTTATATCAAACATCTCCTAATTATCGTTTTTTTTCAGTAAGAGATGAATTTCCCGGTCTTTTTGAAGTAGATAATGATGGAAGTTCAATTTGGGGAGAGCTTTATGATATGTCAACTGCTACTCTTTTTGATTCGTTAGTTCCTTCTGAACCAAAAGAACTCCAATTAGGAGAAATAAAACTTATAGATGGACAAAAAGTTTATGCGATGAAGCTAGTAGTAAATCTATTGAATTTACAAGATAAAATAATAGACATTACTGAATTTGGTGGATGGAAAAAGTATGAAGCCTTTATTAAGGCTAATCAGCAGATAGAACAAGTACTTGGACTAAAAGAGTTGGAAAATAATTAATGAATTTGAAGCTAGATTCAAAAAGATTTATCCAACGCTTAAATGAGTTATCCAAAATAGGTGAGACTGATAACGGTATTACTCGTTTGGCTTATTCCAATGAGGAAGTGGCTGCAAAAAAGTTAGTCATTAATTGGCTTGAAGAAGATGGTTTGACAACACGAATAGACCCTGCAGGTAATGTTATTGCATGTCTAAAAGGATCTTCTAACCTACCAGCCATAATGATAGGAAGTCATCTAGATACAGTTGTTGAGGCAGGTCCACTTGATGGAGCTTATGGAGTTGTAGGAGCTTGTGAGGTTGCAACAATTATTGCACAATCTGAATTGGTTTTGAATCATGACTTAGTAATAGCTGGATTTTCAAACGAAGAAGGTGCAAGAGGAACTCCGGGTATGGTTGGAAGCATGGCAATAGCTGGCATTTTAGATCCAATACAACTTGGACGATTAGATGATGAAGGAATAAGTCTTTTTCAAAGGATTCTAGAAGGTGGTGGACAGCCAGACAAAATTTTAGAAGCTAAGTGGAGTCCTGAAGAGTTACTTGGTTTTTTAGAGCTACATATAGAACAAGGTCCAATTTTGGAAGCTAGGAATTGTGATATAGGAGTAGTTGAGGCAATAACTGGTAGGGCTAACCTTGAATTTTTTATAAAAGGACAAGCTAACCATGCTGGGACAACTCCAATGGACATGCGCCATGATTCTTTAGCTGTAGCTGCTCAAATTATTACTGAGATTGAAAACGTTGCTAAATCTAAGAGTATCAGGGTAGCTACTGTGGGCTTTATTGAATGTTTTCCAAATGTTAGAAATGTGATTCCAGGTATTGTTCATTTAGGGGCTGACCTTAGAGACGAAGATCAATTACGAATAGACACAGCTACAACAATATTGAAAGCTAGATCTAAAGAGATTGCTCAAACTTATGGAGTAGAAATAAATATTGAATTGAGTTCATCATTGAAACCCGCTTATTCTAATCCTGAACTATTGAGTTTTATCGAACAAGCAAGTTTTGAAAGCAATAAAACCATATTGAAAATGACAAGTGGAGCAGGACATGATTCTCAAATACTTTCTAACATTGCTAATTTTGGAATGATCTTTGTCCCAAGCAAAGACGGGATTTCTCATTCTCCAAGAGAAAGCAGTTCTCCTGAAGATTTAATAGGAGGAGTCGAAGTATTGCTAGGTACAGTTCTGAGAGCTGATCAATTATAGGAACTATTTTAACTATGACAGAAATTGAATCTAGACGAAATATGGTCGGATATGGTCAAAGTCCCCCGCTTGTTCAATGGCCCAATAAAGCTAAAATTGCAGTTTCTTTTGTTCTCAATTATGAAGAAGGAGGGGAAAGATGTGTTTTAGATGGAGATATAGGATCTGAAACATTTTTGTCTGAAATGATTATGACACCTTCTTATCCTGAGAGACATATGACTATGGAGTCTATTTATGAATATGGTTCTAGATCAGGTGTTTGGCGAATACTTCGTATTTTTAAACAAAGAGGTATTCGTCTTACCATTTTTGCTGTTTCTTCTGCTTTAGGTAAAAATCCACAAGTAACTGAAGCTTTTGTAGAGTCAGGACATGAAATTGCTTCTCATGGGTTTAGATGGATTAATTATCAACAAGTAAGTGAAGATATTGAAAGACAACATATAAAATTTGCTGTTGAAGAAATTACTCGTCTTACAGGTAAGGCTCCTTTAGGTTGGTATACAGGTCGCGATTCTCCTAATACTCGTCGTTTGGTTGTAGAACATGGGGGTTTTATTTATGACTCAGATTCTTATGCTGATGACCTTCCTTACTGGGTTCAAATTGGAGATAAACCTCATTTAGTTGTGCCTTATTCATTAGATACAAATGATATGCGTTTTGTTACAGTTCAAGGATTTAATTCTGGGGAGCAATTTTATCATTACCTGAAGGATGCCTTTGACGTTTTATACGAAGAAGGATCTCAGTTCCCCAAGATGCTTTCAATTGGTCTTCATTGCAGGATAATAGGTAGACCTGGTCGTGCAAAGTCATTGGCAAGATTTTTAGATTATATTCTTTCTCATGACTATGTTTGGCTGCCTTCTAGAATAGAAATAGCTCGTCATTGGTTAGAAT
>JAJYPT010000023.1 GCA_021795135.1 Actinomycetes bacterium | reverse complement strand
TATAATTTTTCTAACTTTTCAGTTTCAATAGGGATTTATTTTAATGAATCCCCCATTATCGGAGTAGTAAGAGATCCCACCAAAAAAGAAACATTTTGGGCAATTAGCAATCAGGGCGCTTTTTGCAATCAAACAAAAATTTCAGTAAATAAACAAAATTTGTTACAGCAATCTTTAATAGCCACAGGATTTAGCTATGATTCCCAAAAAAGGACTCAACAAGCTCAGATTTTAACCCACATTATTCCAAATATAAGAGATATTCGAAGAGCAGGCTCAGCAGCCTTAGATCTATGTTGGGTAGCAAGTGGACGTTTAGATGGTTATTATGAAAGCGGGTTAAAACTATGGGATTTTGCGGCTGGAGTTTTAATAGCTCAAGAAGCTGGTGCTATTGTTTCAGGTCTTGGTGATAAGGAAGCCTCTTCCGAAATGATAGTGGCTTCTAATCCTCAAATCAGAAAAAACCTTATGGATTTGCTATTAGAAGCCGAGAACAATAATAGTCACCTAAAATTAACATAAAGGATTATTTACTCCTATGAAAACTCATACCAGCAAGTTATCTTCTGTAATTGTTCTATCAGCCCTTACCCTTAGTGCTTGCTCAATAAGTTCTCACGGCAATAAAGCAAATATATCTAAAGCGCCTTCAAATAAGACTTCTTCAACTGCATCTACCACAACAACAGCTGCGTCTGCTTCAACTACTACAACAACTGCGTCTGTTTCAACTACTACAACAGCTGCACCTACAACTACTACAACAGCTGCACCTACTGCGACTCCTGGTCCTCCTCGCTGTCATGTTTCACAACTTAACATTCAAAGGTCTAACAGTGCTGCTGTTCCTGGTAAGGCTCAAATTACTTATACTTTGACTAATATTTCCTCACAAAGTTGTCCCATCATTGGGTATCCAAAAATAAGCCTATGGGCAAGTAATGGTACAGCTGTTCCAATACAAGTAAATGACGGAGCTGGACCTACTTTTCACCTACCTGCTCCAAGCCAAGTTACATTATCTCCTGGAGGAGTGGCTTCTTTTTACCTTGGCTTCAGTCTTGGCAATGGAAGTAATTCTTGCGTAACTGCAACCACTGTTGGTATCACTCCACCTAACGATTCATCCACTGCCAAAGTCACCCAATTGCTTGCTCCTTGTGGGCCTTTGTATGTATCTCCTATTGAACCAGGAGCTAACCCATAAAAGAAAGTTATTCGTAAGTAAGAGGTAAAGCCAGTAAAGAGATAGCACTTAAATAACCTAAAATAATTTAGTTTTTCATTCCCAATCGAGCTTCACAATATCCATAGCCAATGCTTCAATTTGTGGTGTTGATCCTTCTGTTGGTAAACCCATGACAATATGGGTTTACCAACAGAAGGATTCACATAAGAGGAAAGACAAACTGGAAGGCAAATATCAAAACAAAAAGAAATATAAACAAGATATAGTCTAAGAATTTAACAGATAAAGCTGTTCACTTTGTTAGTTTACCCAAATTTTATGGTCAATAAGCCAGCTGCCTAACTATAGAGTTTGTACGTTCAACATTGGTAGTGATGTCCAGAACCAACCCAAAGTCTAATCCTTATCTTGGAAAAATAATTTTCTAACTATTATGAGTTTGTTTTTCTAACAATCCCATTTCTGCATGGAAATCGGACAGGCTTTCAAATCCTTTATACACACTAGCGAAACGAACATAAGCTACTTCATCTAAATCTCTCAAGAAATCTAAAACAACTCTTCCAATATGTTGAGAAGTTACTTCAGGAATTTTTTCCAAACGAATAGCTTGTTCAACAGAAGCACTCAAATCTTCTACCTGGTCAACACTAACCGGCCTATTTTTTGCAGCCCAAAGAACTCCTTTGGCAACTTTAGATTTGTCAAAGGCTTCTACAGAACCAGATCGTTTGACCACTCTTATATGAGATTCTTCAACATGTTCAAAAGTTGTAAATCTTTTGTCACAACTCAAACACTGTCTTCTTCTACGAATAGAATAGCCATCTTCTATAGAACGAGAATCGATAACTTTATCATTATCTATAGCGCAAAAAGGACACTTCATAACAAAACTGCCCTAGAGTAGCGAAAATTAATAAGATATTTTAATTTTTTCCCCTGGGTAAATTCTAGCTCCATGAAGTTGAGAGTCGAGATTATAAACTAAGCGACGGGGATCTGAATGAGGTTCTATCTTGCGTGCTATTGACCATAAGCTATCTCCAGGTTGAACTAAATAGGTTAGATGTTTTGTTGGAACAGGACTACTTACTAAAGCCAATATCCCAGCCCTTAGACCTAATACCACTATAATAGCAGCAACTACCGACACAGAAACTACCCAAAACCATCTCCAAAGAAGAACCCCCAAAGAAAGCTTTTTATTGCTTAGACCATACCCTTTGGAAGTTCTTTCAATGGGTATGACTTTGGCATAAGCACTTTTATATGGATATTCATGAGACTGCCAAAAATCTTCAAATTCTGATTTTATAGCCTCCATCATTTTTCTCCTTTATCGAACATATGTTTGATTATAACCTCCAGCATACATCTTTATCAACTAAAAATCGAACAAGTGTTTGATTTTTAGTTGATTTATAGGGTAACTTTTATAAACAGCTCAAATTCAAAAGGAAAAGATGCAAGATTTAGGTAAAGAAAAATTAAGTGCAAAACGGCAAGAAATCCTTGCTTTTATATCAAGTCACCTAAAGGACAAGGGCTATCCACCTTCTGTAAGAGAAATTGGACAAGCCGTAAAATTAGCCTCTTCATCTACTGTCCATTCGCATCTTTCTATCTTGGAAAAACAAGGATATATAAAAAGAGATCCCACCAAACCAAGAGCACTTGAACTCAAATACGAAACAGATTCCAACAATATTGAAAACAGACCAGTGCGACACGTTCCACTCGTTGGAGAAGTAGCAGCAGGAACTAACGTATTAGCACAGCAAAATATTGAAGAGTTCTTACCACTGCCTCAAGACTTTACTGGTAATGACCCAGTATTTATTTTAAAAGTAAGAGGAGATTCCATGATAGAAGCTGGAATTTTAGATGGAGACTTTCTGATCGTACATCAACAATCAAATGCCAAAAAAGGTGACATAGTTATAGCTGGAATACCAGAAGAAGAAGCTACAGTAAAGTTTTTTGAACCAAAAGGAGATACTGTGACTTTAATACCTGCAAATCATAATCTATCTCCTATGACATTTAAATCTGAAGAGGTAACTATCTTTGGTAAAGTAATATCTCTTTTGAGAAGGATATAAAAACATAAATGAACTGAAACTAACTTATTATCTTCAATATCAATTTACAAAAAATAAGTTTCTTTCATTTTTTACCCCAAGGACAACTATTAAACTTGTTTTATTTTAACTACCTAGATGAAAGCTCTTGATAGAAGATAAGTACTGTTGAAGATCTCTAGGTATATTTAAATCTTCAGAAATAAATAAATCAACAATCATGCTACGTTTATCTATAAAAAAAGTAGCTGCTTCAGAACATCCTGCTGTTTCATTCAAAATATCAAACTCTTTTGCTACTCGAGCATGAGGCCAAAAATCGCTCAATAGAGGAAATGAAATTTCATTTTCTTGAGCCCACTTTTTCTGTGAAAAAGGGCTATCACAAGAAATACCAAGTAGCTTTATCTCTTGAGATTCTATAATATGTCTGTTTTTTGTAAGAGCTTGAAACTCTTCTTCACAAGCTTTGGCAAAGCAAAAGGGATAAAAAACAAGAATTACATTTTGAGAACCATAAAAATCAGACAGCCGTACTAAATTTCTCTCATAGTCATAAAGTTCAAAATCAGGAGCTTCTTGACCAATTTGAAGACTCATTATTTACTCTCAATTTCTTGTTCTTTGGTTTGAGAACATAATTCAAATAATATTTTATAAACAGTTTCTAGATCTTGCTTTGTTACATGTTCAGTAGGACTATGAGCCAGTCCTGGGTCTCCGGGGCCAAAATTTGTAGCCGGAACTCCCATAGAAGAAAAAGTAGCAACATCTGTCCAGCCTAATTTAGCATTGACTGATCCAGCTTTTTCTGCCAAAGATGCAAGAACAGGGTTAGATAAATTAGGAAGAGCTCCTTCTACCCCTTCAATTAGCTCAATACTATCTCCATCTTCAGATTCTATAAAAGGTTCAAGCAGAATCTTGAGATGATCAAAAGCCTGATCAACATTTCTATCTGGAGCGAAACGAAAATTTATTGCCAAATTGACTTCGTCTGGAACGACATTATTTGCTATCCCACCTTCTATTTTTACAGCTTGAAGAGACTCTTTAAATTCGCAACCATCGATAAGAACTGAGCGAGGATCATAGTCATTCAAAAAGGCCAAAACTAAATGAAGCCGATGAATAGCATTTCGTCCCATCCAAGGTCTAGCAGTATGAGCACGCACTCCTGTCAATTTAAGTAAAATACGCATGGTGCCTTGACAACCTGCTTCTATTTTTGCTCCACTAGGCTCTCCTAAGACAACCGCATCTGCTTTTATCAAATCAGGTCTTTGTTGATAAAGCTTTCCCAAACCGCTATAACTTCTATCTACTTCTTCGCAGGTATAAAAAACAAAAGTTACATCCATTGAGGGTTTTGTTATATTTTTAGCCAACTCTAAAAATACACTCAATCCCGCTTTCATATCCACAGAACCAAGTCCCCAACAACTATCACCTTCTATACGTCCTGGAAAATTTCCACTAGAAGGAACAGTATCTAAATGTCCTGCAAACAAGACCCTCTTTGGGAGTCCTAAATTAGATTTCGCTACTATTTCAGAGTCAATAACTTCAACTTCTAGCCAAGAACACTCTGAAAGCTGTTCAAGCACATATTCAGATATAGACTCTTCTTGATGGCTGACTGAATAGATATTTACCAGCTCAAAACAACTAGATACAAGATCAGGAATCATTGAGCAAGTCCATGACTTCTCAATATTTGATTCAAAGCAGCCTTATCATGACGTTCACCTTCATTGAGACGGCGTAAAACCAAGATGCAAGGAAGACCAAAGGTACCGCCTGAAAACTTACGTTCCCTTGTGGCACCTACAGCAACACTATAAGCAGGTATAAAGCCTCTAGAAATTTCTTCTCCAGTTTCAGAATCAATAACTGGAATCGTTTTAGTCAAAATAGCCCCTGCTGCCAATACGCTTCCTTTTCCAACCCTAGCGCCTTCTACAACCATACATCTACTACCTATCAAAACATCATCTTCAATAATTACAGGAGAAGCTTGAGGAGGTTCTAGAACCCCTCCTATCCCAACTCCACCAGATAGATGTACGTTAGAACCAATTTGGGCACAAGAACCTACTGTTGCCCAGGTGTCTACCATTGTATTAGCTCCAACTCGAGCGCCTATATTTACATAACTAGGCATCATAATAACGCCTGGCTCTAAAAAAGATCCCCATCGAGCAGAAGCGCCTGGAACAACTCTTACCCCTTTTTCTAAATACTTTGATTTCAAAGGCAATTTATCGACAAATTCAAATGGACCTAATTCTATTGTTTGCATTTTTGAGACTCTAAAAAGTAACAAAATTGCTTTTTTTAACCATTCGTGAACAATGACTTGTCCATCTTCGGCTACCTCAGCCACTCTTGCTTGTCCGTTATCCAACAATTCAACAGCACTGTGAACTAATTCAAATGCTTCTTGAGTCTTGATTTGGGTTCCAATTGTTTCGCTATCTTGCCAAAGTTGTTCTATTTGTTGTTTTAAAGTAGACATAGGTTTTTTAAACTTTAGTCGAAAAATGCATCAAGAACCTATCCGTTGAGCAACCAAATCCAATAATTGCATTGATTGGACCATAGCCACTCTTACATAACCTTGTCCATCTTGTCCATATAAGTCTCCAGGAGAAACCAAAGCTCCAGTATCTAAAGCAAATTGTTCTACAAAATCCCAAGAACTTGCAAAACGTGAAGGAATCTTTTTCCAAAGGTAAATTCCACCTTCTGGCAAAGGTCCCGACGTACCGTAGCTGTCTAATAAGGCTGAAAACATCTTTAGTCGTTCAATATAAAGATCTCTTTGGTGATTTACATGTTGTTGATCCAAAAGTGCAATACGAGCCCAATTTTGGACAGGACCAGGAACCATTAGTCCACCATGTTTTCTTACCTCTACTAAATAATTCACTAATTCTGGATCTCCAGCATAAAAACCAGCTCTAACTCCAGCAAGATTCGATCTTTTAGAAACAGAATGAACTGAAACAACTCCCTTAGTCCCATAAGATAAAGCTGTTTTAGGATGTGTGGTCCAACTAAATTCTGAATAGCATTCATCACTAAATACTGGAATATCATTAGCTTGAGCCCATTTAACTATGCTTTCTAAATCTTCTACTTGACCAGCAGGATTACCAGGACTATTTACCCAAATAGCAAGTGAGCGCTCAATATCTTGTTTCGAAATTGAGCCAAGGTCGAGTCTCCAATTTGAATCTATACCTATTGGCACTGCCCTACATCCCCCAAGGGTCGCCCCCATTGCATAAGTGGGATAAGAAAGAGAAGGAAAAAGAATGGTATCTTTGGAAGGATTAGCAAGCCTAAGCCATTGAGGAACAGAAGCAACAAATTCTTTTGTTCCTATGCATGCTCCTATATCTGAAGGTGCAATTTCTACATTAAAGCTGTTGCTCATCCATTTAGAAGCAGCAAATCTAAAGGATTCACTACCTTTTGAAGCAGGATACCCCCTAAGAGTACTAGGGTCATTTAAAGCTTGAACCACCGAAGCTGGAGGAGGATCTCCTGGGGTTCCAATTGAAAGATCAATTACTGAACCAAATTTTTGTTTTGCTAGATTTTTTATCTTATCTAAAAGATCATATGGATAAGGTGGCAGTCTAAAACTAGATAGACTTTCTTGTTGATGTTGGTTCGAGATAGTCATTATATTTACCTATACTATTTGGTTCCAAACGGACTTTTACTATTATTTGGTCTTCTTCCCACTGCTCAGAGACAACTTCTCCTTCTCTATGTAAAGCAGCAATTAAATCTATTCGATTTGTAGGGATAAATAACTCAACTACTTTTGAAATTGCCCTAATTCTATCTGCAGCAAGCATCAAAAGTTTATCTATGCCCTCTCCACTAACAGCTGAAATCATAACAGAACCAGGATGGGTATCACACAAGCGTTTAGCTTCAGTAGTAAGGTCACATTTATTAAATGCTAACAATTCAGGAACTTCACCTGCTCCTATTTCTTTCAATACTGCCCGAACAGTTTGTATCTGTTCAGAGGGATTCTCAGCAGAAGAATCAACTACATGTATCAAAAGATCGGATTCTCCCACAACTTCTAAAGTGGAATGGAAAGCCTCAATCAACTGATGAGGTAATTTTTTAACAAAGCCTACAGTATCGGACAATAAAACAGATTCTCCTCCTGGTAAATCTAGTTTTCTTGTGCGAGGATCCAAAGTAGCAAATAAACTATTTTTTACTAAAACTCCAGCTTGAGTAAGATAATTCAACAAAGAAGATTTACCAGCATTTGTATATCCAACTAAAGAAATGGTATGTAGTTGAGAACGTTGACGAGATTTTCTTTGAGTTCTACGATTTTTTTCTAAAACATCTAAGTCATGTTCCAAACTAGACATCTTTTTCAATAGCCTACGTCTATCTTCTTCTAATTTGGTTTCCCCAGGACCTCTTGTACCAATGCCACCAGCTTGTTGAGAAAAGCTATGACCTCTTCCTCGTAGTCTAGGTAAACGATAGCGCAACAAAGCTAGCTCTACTTGAGCTTTTCCTTCTTGAGTACGAGCATTTTGAGCAAAAATATCTAATATAACCGCGCTTCTATCAATTGCGGTTCTTCCTAATATTTTTTCCAAGTTTCTTTGTTGGGCAGTACTAAGATCATCATCAAATACGACTGTATCAGCATCTACCTCAAGGCATAACTGATGGAGTTCTTCTGCTTTGCCCTTACCAATATAGGTAGCTGGATCAGGAGAAGTCCTTTTTTGGACCACTCGTGCAGCTTCATCAGCTCCAGCTGTATCTATGAGTAAAGAAAGTTCATTTAAACTTTGTTCAACTTCTTCTACATCCACAGGAGCAATTGCAACGCCAACTAAGACTATACGCTCCCTAAAACTACGATCTATCAGAGTCATTGAATATAAAGTTCAGCTTTGCAAATGTATTCAGTTGGACCGGTAAGGATAATTTTTCTATTAGATAAATCAACATGTAAAGTACCTCCTGGATTATGAACTAGTACTTGTTCTTGTATTAGTCCCCAAGATCTAGTCGCCACAGCAGCTGCGGCACTACCTGTCCCACATGCCATAGTTTCACCCACTCCACGCTCCCAAACTCTAATCTTTAGCTCACCTTGGTCAGTAACTGTGACAAATTCTATATTTACACCATTTTTATGCACAGCTTCTATCTGGGGACCCATTGTCTCTACATCTACAATATCTGGATCTGGACCAAATAAAACAAGGTGAGGATTACCCATATCAATACTGCGAGCACGCCTAGTTGTATCAGGTTGAGGCTGATCAGGACCTATCTCTGCTATGCCCATATCTACAGCTACTTCCATAATTGGAGACATCGGGTCTTGATTGTGAATTCTGACTTCTCTAAGTCCAGCCCCTGTTTCAATTTTAAACTGCTCAGAAGAAACGATTCCTTGCATAAGAACAAAATGAGTCAAACAACGTATCCCATTGCCGCTCATTTCGGCTTCAGATCCATCTGCATTTATAAGCTTCATCGCAACTAGAGCTTGATTGCTTTGAGGCTGGCTAACAATTATAAAGCCGTCAGCGCCAATACCTTTATGGCGATCACAAGCTCTTTTGATCAATTCAGTGTCAACACTAAATTGATTTTCTAAATCCCTAAGAATCAAGAAATCATTTCCTAGCCCATGATATTTGTCCAACTCTAAAGATTTCACTTAGCTTCTTTCTTACAATATTTAATTTTTAGACTAAAGATAACCCCAAAGATTTAGAAGCTATTTCTAAATCTTGGTCTTTTAAAAGTTCAATCCAACAAATCCTAGGATCTCTTTTGAACCATGCCCACTGACGTTTAACAAAATGGCGCGTTCTGCGTAATATTTGATCTGTTGCTTCTTGTAGGGTTATTTCTCCTTGATTATAGGCAATAAATTCTTTATACCCCAAAGCTTGCCTAGCTGTACGGGAAATCCCCATTTGTGCAACACTTTGTGCTTCTTGAATAAAACCTTGATCTATTTGATTAAACAAACGTTGCTTTATTCTAAGAGATAATATTTCTGATTCCCAACTCAGTCCAATTAATTTGAATTTTGGATTATCGATATAGTAATCAAGTCCTGGCCCATAAGAAGAAAATGGCCTTCCACTACCCTTTATTACCTCTAAAGCCCTTACAAGACGTCTTTGATTTTGAGGAAGAATACGACTTGCAGCCAAAGGATCTAAATGTTTAAGTTGTTCATATAATTGGGCCATTCCAGTTTCGCTAGAAGCAATTTGTTCTAGTTCTTTCCTTATTTGTATCCATTGTCCTGGAATTTGAAGATCATCAATAACAGCGCGTAGATATAGAGCAGTACCTCCAACTAAAATCGCTCTTTTACCTCTTGTTTCTATATCTTGAATTGCTTGAAGTGCACCTTGTTTGAATTGACTTAGAGAATAATCGCAAAAAGGCTCTACCAAATCAATCATATGATGAGGAATTTCTTCTTGATCAGACAAACTAGGCTTGGCTGTTCCTATATCCATTTTCTTATAAACTTGCATAGAATCTATCGAAACAATTTCTGCATTGCCCAAAAAGCGAGCTAACGCCATACCCAAAAAAGACTTTCCTGAAGCAGTAGGTCCCAAAATTACCAAATGAGGATGTGGGAGATTGTGATTCATTAGATAGAAATTACAGGCAACAACCGACGAGGTTTAGTTCCAGTGGTACTAATAAAGTCTCCACTTAGATGATGCGAAGCAGCCGAAGTTATCAGTACTTTAGCCTTTGCACCTAAATTTAGACTACTTAAATACTGCGGAGGAGCTTGGAAATGAACCAATTTATTTTGTCTAGTCCTGCCTGCTATAACATCTGGATTTTTTTTGGAAGGTCCTTCTATCAATACCTCTTCTATTTTACCAATTCTTTCACGATGTTTTGCCAAAGCAGACCGTTCTGAAACCACTTTAAGTCGTTCAAACCTTTCAGCTACAACTTCGCTAGGAACAAAATCTTTACTTAATTTTTCAGCTACAGTACCAGGACGAGGAGAAAATATATAGGTAAAGACGTTATCATAACTAACTTCAGCTGCAAGTTGTAATGTTTGTTCAAAGTCTTGTTCAGTCTCTCCAGGAAAACCTACGATTATATCGGTAGTAACAGCTAAATCTGGAATGTTTTTTCTAGCTAATTCCAACTTTTCTAAATATCGCTCAGAACTATAGCCTCTATGCATTGCAGCTAGGATACGATCAGAACCTGATTGGACTGGAAGATGTAAATGCTCACATACTTGGGGAGTTGTAGCCATAGCTTGTATTGTCTCTGGCCGTAAATCTTTTGGATGAGGACTAGTAAAACGAACCCTATCTATTCCTTGTACTGCCCCTACTGCTTTTAAAAGGTCGGCAAAAAGAGGTCTTCTTTTCCTCTTTTGAGCCTGTGTCCATTCTTGTCCCAATTTAAAAATTAACTCAGAATCTTTTGAAGTAGTATCTTTGATGGATTGTAAAGTTAGATCTCTACCATAAGAATTCACATTTTGGCCTAAAAGTGTTATCTCTACAACACCTTTTTGGGCTAATAAAGATGCTTCGTTTATAACTTGACCAAAATACTTACTCACTTCAGTTCCCCTTACTGAAGGCACGATACAAAAAGAACAAGAGTTGTTGCAACCTGTTTGTATTGTGAGCCAAGCAGAAATAGAAGATTCTCTTTGAGTTGGCAAAGGGGAAAGTAAAATATCTGGAGGAGCAGAATCCCATATCTCAATAACCGAAGAAGATGTTCTTTTAGACTCTTCCAAAAGAACATTAATTCTAGATAAATTATGAGTTCCCAAAACCACATCTACATGGGGAGCTTTTTCCAAAACTAAATCTTTATCTTTTTGAGCCAAACATCCTGCGACTGCTATTTGTAAATTAGGATTGGCTTTTTTACGAGATTTCAAAAAACCCAAATTCCCATAAAGACGATTATCTGCATTTTCTCTTATGCAACAAGTATTTAGAACAACTAAATCTGCTTGGTCAATATCTTTGGTAGCTTCCATACCTTGTGAAGATAAAACACCTGCTAATTGTTCCGAATCATATTCGTTCATCTGACAGCCAAAGGTTTTGATTAGGTACTTATAACTCACCTTTAAAGAATAGGCGCTTTATAGACAGTAATTATAAGTTTTATCAAATCTCCTCTAAAACCTTTTCTCGTAAAGCTTTCTATAAGATGTGTTTTATGATTTTCAAAATAGAATAATATAAAAAATTCAATAACTATAATTTGAAAAATTCTTGTCCAGACAAAACCTTTTATCTAGATAATAAAATAATTAGATCTCAAAAATAATAAGCTCTAGTCCAGGTAAAAAATATTCAAACCAACATTATAACTCCACACCAGCTATTGCCCACTTACCTCTTTTTGTGTGTATTAATACCCCTACAAGACGGACAACAACCGATGCAAAAAGACCCATCCATAAACCCTGTATTCCCCAATGCCAACCTAAAGCTACTAAGTCAATAGGGATATAGATTCCAATAGTAGAAATCAAAGTCAAAGTTCTCAAAAAACTAACATCTCCTGCTCCAATCAAAACACCATCGAGAGCAAATACAACACCTGCAGCGGGTTCCATCGCAGTCAAAAAAGGCCACAATAGATGGATCTGGTATCTTACAGATAACGAGGAAGTAAAAATTTGGGGTATAAGCTTGGCAACCAATAGATAAAATCAAGACCAAAACCAAACCAGCAAGGAATCCATAAAAAGCCACCTTCCAAGCAAGACTCTTCGCTTGAGCTACGTCGTTACCACCAAGAGCAGCCCCAACCAAAGATTGGGCAGCTATAGCAAATGAATCAATAATCAGAGCAAGAAATAACCACAGTTCCATTCCAACTTGTTGTCCGGCTAGCTCAACAGTACCCATATGGGCTGCTATTGCTACAGAGGTAAGAAATGCAGCTTGAAATCCAATAGATCTACCCAATAGGTCTTTACCTAATTTTACCTGAGCAATCAATACAGCTCGATTGATCCTAAAAGGACGACGTTGAGCATATAAAACTGCTAAAAATAATGCTCCTGCAATTGTTTGAGAAGCCAAGTTAGCCAAAGCTGACCCAATCAAACCAAATCCAAAAACATAGACAAGCACCGGGGAAGCAGCTGCAGATAAAACGTTAGCGAACAAAGCAATATATACGGGTTGGCGCTTATTTTGAACCCCTCGCATCCATCCGTTGCCAGCCAAAACTAACAATATTGCCGGCATTCCCAATATAGCTATACGAAACCAACTTTGGGCAGCCACAGCAGGTGGAGTTTGTCCTCCTGCAAGTAAGTCTAATAATGGTCTAGCAAAGATTTCGCCAATAATAACAGCTAATAGACCTAATAGGATTGCTAGAAATGAAGCACTAATTCCTTCATCTATAGCTCTGGAGCGTTGTCGTGCCCCATACCAACGAGCGCCCTCGAAGTAGTTCCATATTCAAGAAATCCTCCCATTGTTGCAACCAAAGAGAGTAAAGTTCCAGCAATTCCTAACCCGCCAAGAGGGACTGGGCTTAAATGGCCAACCACTGCAGTATCTACAAGAACAAAAGAAGGCTCGGCTGCAAGCACAATAAAAGCTGATGCAGAGAGGCGTAGTAGCTGAGTAGTGTTAAAAGAAGGTTTGGTTTCTTTCACCCCATCAAGCCCTTAATGAGCTTTAGTAGAAAATCTTGAGAAAAGTCGCCTAATAAAATAGCTGATGGATAGATAACCAGAAGACCAACCCTAGCAATTAACTTGTCAAAAATTAAGAAATATAACTTATTCTATTATTGATCTAAATAATAGAATAAAACTCCTACATGATAATTGATAATTTACCATGTAGGAGTTTTATTGACTTACAATATTAGGCTCAATCCAATACAGATGGTATGTCTAAATCTTTGATTTCTGTATCATCGCCTATAACTACTTTGAGACTATTTCGAATTTTGTCATCTATTTCAATCATCATTTCTGGATGGGAAATTAGATGTCCCTTAGCATTTTCACGACCTTGTCCTAGTTGTTCACCTTCATAGGTATACCAAGCTCCAGCCTTTTTGATAATACCCAGATCGACTCCAACATCTAGTAAAGATCCTTCTCGGCTAATCCCTTTGCCATACATGATATCTATTTCGGCAGATTTGAAAGGGGGGCTGCATTTATTTTTTACAACCTTTACCCTAGTTCTGCTTCCTACTATTTCAGATCCATCTTTTATAGATTCAACTCTGCGTATATCTAATCTTACAGAAGAATAAAATTTCAAAGCTCTTCCTCCAGGGGTAACTTCTGGAGAGCCATAAATAACCCCAATTTTTTCCCGAAGCTGATTGATGAATATAGCAATAGTATTAGAACGGCTCAAAGTAGAAGTTAGCTTCCTCAAAGCCTGAGACATAAGGCGAGCTTGAAGGCCTATATGAGAATCTCCTATATCTCCTTCTAGTTCTGCTCTAGGAGTAAGAGCTGCAACTGAGTCAATGACTACTACATCCAAAGCGCCAGAACGAACTAACATGTCCGCTATTTCTAGACCTTGTTCTCCTGTATCGGGTTGAGAAATAAGCATCTCATCAATATCAACACCAATAGCTTTTGCATATACAGGATCAAGAGCATGTTCTGCATCTATATAAGCACAAACCCCGCCATTTCGCTGGGCTTCTGCTACAACATGCATTGCCAAAGTAGATTTACCAGAAGATTCAGGACCAAAAACTTCTACAATGCGTCCGCGTGGTAAACCACCTATTCCTAAAGCAATATCTAATGCTAAAGCTCCTGTAGAAATGGACTCAATATTGAGATGGAGGTTTTCTCCCATCTTCATAACTGAACCTTTGCCGAATTGTTTTTCAATTTGACCTACGGCCATATCTAATGCTTTATCACGTTCCACTATTTATTCCGAACCCCTCTCAAAAGCTTTTATATATATTCTATTGGCCAGGTATGACAATCGAACATTTATACATCTTAGTATCCGAACGTGTGTTCGTAAAGATTTTAAGGCAAGAAGAACACTTTTTTAGTTTTTTACTCATATTGTCGTCTTTTTTTTAATAAAAAATGAATAAAGTGTCTAATTTTGTTGTCTTGTAAAATGACCTAACTAACCTCATTAAATCGATTAGGATACCCATCTAATTTATAATTTAATTTTTGCCATTAAGCCATTAAAGTAGGAGACTTCAAACACTGCAACAGAAATACCCATTTCAAACGATTCAATTCACCTATTTGGGTAAAGTAGCGAAATTAACAGAGCCACAAAAACCTGAGCAATAGAAATGGCGGGCCGTCATGTAATCTAATATAATAATTATAATGAAGAGCATCGAAGATTCGCCAAAATGGTAATATAATCTCCAAACAAGCGCTAGAAACACTAAATGTCTTACTGCCAAGCGAATTATCTGTAAGTCAATCTGCCCATGCCAAAATGGCGGGCTTTCCAAAACAAATGCTCTGGCTCTATGAAAAGGGAAGACAGGAACCGGGCTTCAGCGTCATTGATAAGCTACTCTATGTCCTAGGCATGGATATGCAGCGGAAGCTCACTCCAGTTTCTAAAGAAGAAACTCCTATAACAATCGATATCGGTATTGACTACTCCCACGACTAAAGTCGTAAGATTCTTGGACTCAAGCTGCCGTGGTTTGCGCACAAACCTTGGTCTTATTGCCGTCATCATCCACTGGAACTACAATACTTTTGGGATTAGCCCCGCCCAAAAATACCCCAGTACGAACAGGGTTTAAGTTTCTTGCAGCGTTGCGGTCTCGATCTAAGACCAATCCACAAGTTTTGCAATTGAATACCCTATCCGACAATTCTATGCGAGGCTTGGCTATCGCCGCGCAACTACTACATTTTT